>CAKPIH010000028.1 GCA_934162325.1 uncultured Bacilli bacterium | reverse complement strand
ATTATCATTTAACTTATATGCTACTGGTAAGAATGCTACATTAAATGGTTAAAGAAGATATTAAGTTATCTTCTTTTACTTATTGTTTTACATTTAAAAAAATGATATACTTAATATGATAGAAGGGATGAGATATGAATTTAAAAGGTATTTTAGATATTAATAAAACAATAAGTAAAGATTTATTTAAAGAAACAAGTTATCCTTGGGAGGTATTACCCTATATAAAAGATTATATTATTACTTTAGGTAATAATCTTGATAAAGATAATTATACCGAAATAGAAGAACATATCTGGGTAGGAAGTAATGTAGAAATAGATAAGTTATCTACGATTATAGCACCATGTATAATAGATGATAACACTATAATAAGACCAGGAGCATATATAAGAGGAAATGCTATTATAGGAAAAAATTGTGTAATAGGAAATAGTACTGAGATAAAGAATTCTATTATTTTTGATAACTGTCAGTTACCACATTATAACTATGTAGGAGATTCTATCTTAGGATATCATGTTCATTTAGGAGCAGGGGTAATACTTAGTAATTTAAAGAATGATGGTACAAATATAGATATCAAATATAAAGGTAAAAAATTACCTACTGGTATGCGTAAGATGGGCTCTGTAATCGGAGACTCTACTGAAGTAGGATGTAATAGTGTATTATATCCAGGTACTATTATTGGTAAGAATACTAATATTTATCCTTTAACTAGAGTAAGAGGTATAATAAATAGTAATAGTATAGTAAAAGATGAGAATACAGTAGTAGAGAAGGAGAATAGATAATGAAAAGATTATTTGGAACAGATGGAGTAAGAGGAGTCGCTGGTGTAGAATTAACATCTAATTTAGCCATGGAAATAGGTAAAGCTGCTGCCTATGTATTAACTAAAAATAAAGAGAATGTCAAAGTAATAATAGGTAACGATGGAAGAGAATCTTCTGATATGCTAGTAGCAGCCCTAAAAGCTGGCCTATATTCACTAGGAGTATCTGTATTAGATGCCGGTCTAATACCAACACCAGGTATATCATATTTAGTAGGCTACTACGATATGGATGCTGGAATAATGGTAACCGCTTCTCATAATTCATATGAATATAATGGTATAAAAATATTTGATAGTAATGGTTATAAATTACCTGATGAAGTAGAAGATGAAATAGAAAAATATATAAGAGAAGACTTTAATTACCCAGTAAATAAAATAGGTAGACCATTAGAAGAAAGAAATACTACTAAAGACTATGGTGATTATTTATTAGAATGTTTAAATAAATATAATCCTGATATCAATTTATCTTCTTTAAATATAGGTATAGATACTTCTAATGGAGCAGCCTCTAAAGTAAGTGAATATATATATTCTAAGCTAGGTTGTAATTATCATATTATAAATAACAAACCAAATGGTACGAATATTAATGATAACTGCGGTTCAATGCATCCTGAAGTATTAAAAGACTATATAATAAAAAATAAATTAGATGGAGGAGTCTGCTACGATGGTGATGCTGATAGATCAATTTTTATTGATGAATTAGGTAATATTATTGATGGAGATTATATAATGTCAATAATAGGTTTAGACTTAAAGAAAAAAGAAAAATTAAATAATAATACCATTGTTGGAACAGTAATGAATAATTTAGGTTTTATAAATTTCTGTAAAGAAAATAAAATAAACTTTATTGCTACTAAAGTAGGAGATAGATATGTTTTAGAAGAATTAAAACTAGGGGCGTTTTCTCTAGGTGGAGAACAATCTGGTCATATAATTTTAAAAGATTATGCTAATACTGGTGATGGTGAATTAACTTCATTAATTCTCTTTTCTATCTTAGCAAGTTCTTCTAGTACCTTAAGTAAATTGTCTAATATAATGACAAAGTATCCTCAAGTATTAATAAATGTTAAAATAAGTAATGATAAGAAGAGTGATTACTATATGAATGATAAAATAAAAGAGAAGATATCAGAAATAGAAACTATATTAGATTCTTCAGGAAGAGTACTAGTAAGACCTTCTGGAACTGAACCACTAATTAGAGTAATGCTTGAAGGAAAAGATTTAAAAGTAATTAATAAATATGCTAAGACATTAGCAGATCTAATAGAAGAAGAATTAAACTAAGAGGTAAATTATGATAAATAAAAAAATTAATAGATTATACATAGCATTTTTAATCATTGGTATTATTATTACTTCAATTGGTTTATATACATCTATTAAAATGTTAGATAGTAGTAATAAAGTTGATACTATAGGTACAATAACCTCTATAGTAAGCACTTCAAGTGATACTCCTGATGTATATGTTACTTATAATGTTGATGGTAAAAGATATACCTCAGTAATGCGTGGTTACTCAAATACCTTTTATGAAGGTAAAAAGATAGACATATATTATATGAAGAATGATCCTAATATCATAGGAAATAAGAAATTAGAATTATTAATTTTATTACTTCCTTTTGTAGGTCTTATTTTCTTATTAATTGGAGGTATAAATATATTTAAAATAATAAGTAATAAAAAGAAGAAAGAAAGATTAATAAAAACTGGTACCGTAATAGAAGCTACTTATATTGAGACTAATACTAACTTTAATTTAAGAGTATTAGGAAGAAATCCAAGTAATATAATATGTGAATATGATGATCCAATAAGCAAAAATACATATAGATTTAAAAGTGAAAGATTATGGTATGATCCAACATTATATATAGGTGATAATGATATATATACTTTTAATGTATATGTAAATAAAGATAATATGAAAGACTATTATGTTGATATAGAAAAATTAATAGATAGAGAGTAGGGAATTTTATGGCTACAATTAAAGAATATTTAAAATATTATAAAAGTCTACCTTTTAGTGAATGTAAATTAAATATAAATGATGTATTATTATTTACTGAATTATCCTATATAGATTGGCATAATATTGTACATGAAGATAATAATAAAATAACACTAAAAGAAGCCTTTGATATTTATCAAAAGACTAAGAATGTATATCTAAGTACTTTTATGAAGGGTAATATTGCCAATCTAAAAGATATATATACAAGTACTAGATATAAAGATATATATCTAAGTAACTATAAAGAATATGTCGATAACGAAAAACAATTCGGAGCACTCAAAATACATTTTGATAATAAAGTATTTATTTCCTATAAAGGAACTAATGGCACAATCATAGGGTGGAAAGAAGACTTTACTTTAGGTTATCATTTTCCAATTATATCTCAAAAGTACGCTATTAATTATTTAAATGAAGTAATAACAAGTGAAGATAAAGAAATATATATTGGAGGTCACTCTAAAGGTGGTAATCTTGCTATGACATCTTCAATGTATTGTAATAATGATATTTTTAAAAGAATAAAAACTATATATAATTTAGATGGTCCCGGTTTTAGAGAAAAAGACTTAAATAATAACTTCAAAAAGATATTACCTAAACTACAAATATATATACCTGAAGATAGTATTATTGGTATGCTTCTATATAGTACTAATAATAAAAAAATAGTAAAATCCAATACTTCTGGTATTATGACTCATGATATTAATACTTGGTTATGTTTTGGTCAGTTTCTTGAAAAAGGTAAACAATCTAAACTAAGTATTAAGATAGATAATCGTATTAAAGAGTGGAATAAAAATTATACTGATAAAGAATTAGAAGTAATGATAACCTCTATCTTTAATGTATTTGAAAAAAATAACATTAAAAGTTTTAGAGAACTAAAAAAATTAAAATGGAATCAAATAGTAGGTATGATTAATGAAGTAAATGATATAGATGACGAAACTAAGAAACTATATTCTGAAACTATTAAAGATTTAATATGGTTAAACAATAAGAAATAAAGATAATTAGAAACCGTTTTGTTAAAAGCGGTTTTTATTATGAAAGTTCACTAATTTTGCAATATTTCGATTTTAGTAATTTACTTCTCTATGTATTAATGATATAATATACAATTACAAGGAGAGTTGATTAAAATGGAATATAATATTTATTGTGATGAGAGTTGTCATTTAAAAAGTAACAATAGTAAATATATGTTAATTGGAGCAATATATTGTCCCAAAATAAAAGTTAAAGAAATTAATAATTATATAAAAAAATTAAAAGAAAATTATAATCTTTCGAATAATATAGAATTAAAATGGAATAAGATTGATAAAAAGACCGAAAATCTATATTTAGATATTATTGATTATTTTTTTAACAATAATGATTTAAAATTTAGAGTTATGGTTATTGATAAAGAAAGATTAAATCATAAAAAATATAATCAAACCGAAAATGACTTTTATCATAAAGCTTATTACGAAATGTTAAAGTATATAATTAATAGAAATAATTCATATAATATTTATCCTGATATAAAAGATACTAATTCGTATTATTATCATCAAGTAATGCTTAATTATCTAAAAATCAAAATATTAGATACAAATAATGAAATCATAAAAAAAGTTCAACCAATTAAATCTTACGAAGCTCCGATATTACAGATTAATGATATTTTGATTGGGGCTCTATCATATAGTTATAGAAAATTGTCGGATAATGATGCAAAATTAAATATAATAAAAAAAATTGATAGTCTATATCCTGATAATTTAGATGAAACATCATACAGTGAGAAATTTAATATATTCATGTGGAAGCCTAGAAATGACATTAGTTAAGAATAAGTGTTGCTTAAATGGCCCTTTACCATATACTACTACTGATGATGAACTGTATGATTACTTTATTAAAAATATATACTATGGTGATTTAAAGATTAATGGGATGAAAATAAAGGTTTTTACTACTCCTGTTGAAGATAATAGAATACAAGGATATTTTCATTTAACAACTAAAACAAAAAAAGATTTTGGTATAAAAATCAGAATGAAAGAAAAAAGAGCCTATTTTATAAACTATATTGTTCCAATGATAAATAACTATTTAAGATGTTCTGATTGTAAAAATTTAGAATGTAATAAAATAAAAGTTTGGACTGCACCATATAAAAACACAAAAAGAACAAAATTATTATATAGCGATGAATTGTATAGTTATATAATTATTTTAGAAAAAAATAAGAATGATATGTATATTGTTAGTTCATATCTAATCGATGAACCAGGTTATTTAGAAAATGTATTAAAAGAATATAATAAATATAAAAAAGTTTCTTAACTATTGATTAAGAAACTTTTAAATCTAAATAAACGGATAGCGCAACTAATAAATAGTTACGCCTCCAGGACTCATATAACCCTTGGTCATTGAGTAATTAAATTGTAACACAAATCGTACTCAATGTCAATGCTTTATAGATTTTTAAATTAAACAATAAGAAATAATTAATAAACAAGAGAAAACATCTTCCTTATTTTTTATTGAAAATGATTATAAAAAAATTAGACTAATTACCACCAAAACTATTAACTTATGGTGGCAATTAGTATATAGATGCCAATTATTCCGAAACTATTAAAGATTTAATATGGTTAAACAATAAGAAATAATTAACTAACAAGAGAAAAACATCTCCCTTGTTTTTTATTACAATAAATGATAAAATAATCTATGTGAAGAAATAATAACTTATATTATTTGGAGACCACCAAGGCTCCAAATAACACTCTAAGACCTTAGGCTTAGAGTGAATAAAAGAAATGAGGAATATTATGTTTAAATTAGTATCAAAATATAAACCAAGTGGTGATCAACCAGAAGCTATAAAAGAATTAGTACAAGGAATAAAAGAAGGTAAGAAAGAACAAGTCTTACTAGGAGCAACAGGTACAGGTAAAACATTTACTATTGCTAATGTAATAGAAAAAACAAATAAACCTACCTTAGTACTAGCCCATAATAAAACACTCGCAGGACAATTATATAACGAATTAAAAGAACTATTTCCTGAGAATAGAGTAGAGTACTTTGTTTCTTATTATGACTACTACCAACCAGAAGCCTATGTACCTAGTACCGATACCTATATAGAAAAAGATTCATCAATTAATGATGAAATAGATGAATTAAGACATAGTGCTACTTCAGCCTTAATATCAAGAAGTGATGTCATAGTAGTAGCCTCAGTATCATGTATCTATGGAATAGGAGAAATAGAAGAATATAAAAAGAAGATGTTAACTCTTAATGTTGGAGATACTATAGATAGAGATATAATACTAAAAAAATTAATAGAAATGTTATATGAAAGAAATGATATTGATTTAAAAAGAGGAACCTTTAGAGTAAGAGGAGATTCACTAGAAATAGTACCAGCTTACGAAAGAACAAATGGTCTACTAATAGAGTGGTTTGGAGACGAAATAGATCGAATAAGTGAAGTAGATACCATTACTGGTCATATCTTAAAAGATAAAAAGACTGTATCCATATTCGCAGCCTCTCATTTTGTAACCGATGAAGAAAGATTAAAGATAAGTATAGAAAGAATAAATAAAGAAAAAGAAGAAAGAGTAAAATACTTTAAAGAGAATAACAAGTTAATTGAAGCCCAAAGAATTGAAGAAAGAGTAAATTATGATATGGAGATGTTATCAGAAACAGGCTTTTGTCGTGGCATTGAGAACTATTCAAGACATATAGCTCTAAAAGAAGAAGGTGAGTCTCCGAATACCTTAATAGATTTCTTCCCTAAAGATTTCTTACTCGTAATAGACGAATCCCATGTAACATTACCACAAGTAAGAGCCATGTATAATGGTGATAGAGCTAGAAAAATGAACTTAGTAGATTATGGTTTTAGATTACCTAGTGCCCTTGATAATAGACCATTAAAGTTTGAAGAATTTACTAAAAAATTAAATGATGTAATCTATGTAAGTGCTACCCCTGGAGACTATGAAATGGAAAGAGTAAATAATAAAGTAGTAGAACAAATAATTAGACCAACTGGACTATTAGATCCATTAATAGAAGTAAGACCAACCAAAAATCAAATAGATAACCTAGTTGAAGAAATAAATAAACAAATAGAAAAGAATGAACGAACATTAATTACAACATTAACAATTAGAATGGCCGAAGAATTAACCAACTATCTAAAGAGTCTAGATATTAAAGTAGCTTATTTACATAGTGAAGTAAAGACTTTAGAAAGATTAAAAATAATAAGAGACTTAAGACTAGGTAAATATGATGTAGTAGTAGGAATAAACCTATTAAGAGAAGGAATAGATATACCAGAAGTAAGTCTAATAGCCATTATGGATGCTGATAAACAAGGCTTCTTAAGAAGTACTAGAAGTCTAATTCAGACAATAGGAAGAGCGGCCCGTAATAGTAGTGGAAGAGTTATTATGTATGCTGATATTATTTCTGATAGTATGAATGAAGCTATTACTGAGACTGAAAGAAGAAGAAGTATTCAAGAGAAATATAATAAAGAACATGGTATTATACCTAAAACTATTATTAAAGATATACCTGAAGTTATTTCTAATGAGACAGAAAAGAAAGTTGAAAAAGAATCAAAATTAAGTAAGAAAGAGAAATATGATTTAATAGATAGTCTTACTAAAGAGATGAAAAGTGCTGCTTCTAACTTAGATTTTGAAAGAGCTATGGAACTTAGAGATATTATCTTTGATTTAGAAAATGATAAATAAATATATATAGAAGACTATTAATTAGTTTTCTTTTTTAATTCCTCTTCAGTCTAAAGTCTTCCGAGGTATTTTTATGCCTAAGGTCATAAAAATAAAATAATATAATCAAAAGACCACAACTGGTAGTAGTCTTTTAACATCCAAATATTAACCAAAAGCCTAAACAAATTAAAGCTAAGTATTCAAGTAATAAAATAAAAACATTACCAAAACAAGGAGCAAATAAAGTAATTAACATTTGATAAAAAGTAATAATCATTAACATTAATACCATTAAAAATAAAAATAATTTAAAACCTGCACATAAACGAAAGAAGTTAAAAAAATTATTAAACATAGATATTCACCTACCATAGTTTATGTAAGAGTAAAAGAATTGTTAAAAAATGTTGTGAAAATAAAAATAATATGATAAAATTATATTATAGAAGGTGATATTATGAATGAGAATACTACATTATTTGATGTATCTAAAGTAACAGATAAATGCGTTAGAGAAACACTAGAAGCTTGTGTTGAAGCATTAGCAGAAAGAGGATATAATCCTATAAATCAAATAGTAGGTTATATCATATCAGGAGATTTAGGTTATATTTCATCGTACAAAGAAGCAAGAAATAGAATAGCTAAAATAGATCGAACTACTTTAGTAGAAGAACTATTAAAAAATTATTTAAAATGAGATATTTAGGAATAGACTTAGGTAGTAAGACAGTAGGTCTTGCCATATCTGATACAACATTAACAATAGCTTCCTCACTTAAAACAATCTTCTTTAAAGATGAAGATTATTTAAGTACAATAGATGAGATAAAGAATATTATTAAAGAATATGACATTCAAAAAATAATATTAGGTTTGCCTAAAAATATGAATAATACTTTAGGAGAAAGAGCAGAAATAACTACCAAATATAAAAGAATACTAGAAGAAAATACAAGCGTTCCTGTAATCTTTTTTGATGAGCGATTAACCTCAGTAATATCAAATTCAATTTTAATTGAAGCTGATATATCTCGCAAAAAAAGAAAGAAAAAAGTAGATAGTATCGCCGCTCAAATAATATTACAAGACTATTTAAATAAGGAGAAAAATGAACATGAATAAAGAAAATACATTTAAAGTAATTGATAGAGAAGGAAAAGAAATAGAATTTGAAATACTATTTACTTTTGAATCAGATGAAACAAAAAAGAATTATATGGTATATACAGATAATACCAAAGATGAAGAAGGAAATACCAAAGTATATGCTTCAGTATTTAAACCAGATGCTGAGCCACTTGAGTTATTACCAGTAGAAACAGAAAGAGAATGGAAAATAATAGAAACTATAATAACTTCAATTACTGAAGAATCAAAAAAAGAAAAGAAAGAAGACGAATAGTCTTTTTTTGGAGGAATTATGAAGAGGTTTAGAAACATAGCCCTTGCGCTAGTAGTGATATCATTCTTTTTAGTAGTGGCAGTATGTACATTTTATAATATAAATATGGCAAAAGTATCAAATGATAATACCCTAAAAGAAGTAACAATTAAAGCTGGTAGTATTAACAGTATTGCTAATACATTAAAAGAAAATAATTTAATAAAAAATATAACTATCTTTAAAGTTTATACAAGATTAACTAATAAAACAAACCTAAAAGCAGGTACCTATAATTTTAGTGAAGATATGGGAGTAAAAAAAATAGTATCTTTACTTGAAGAAGGTAAAACTAGTGAAAACAATATAACCTTTAAAGAAGGAATAAATGTTAGAGGTATAGCCAAACTAATTTCAAAGAAGACTAATAATAGTTATGATAGTATTATAGCTCTTATGAATGACAATAATTATATTGATGAATTAATTAGCAAATATTGGTTTTTAACTAATGACATTAAAAACAAAAATATCTATTATCCCCTTGAAGGATATTTATTTCCTGATACATATAATGTAATGAAAGATACAGATATAAAAGATATAATTACTAAGATGTTAGATGAAACAGATAACAAATTATCAAAGTATAAAGATAGCATTACAAATAACAAACTTAGTATTCATGAAATAATAACCCTAGCTTCAGTAGTAGAACTTGAAGTTGCTAATAAAGATGATCGTAAGTCAGTTGCGGGTATCTTCTTAAATAGACTAGATTCTAAATACTTTCCTACTTTAGGTAGCGATGCTACATCCTATTATGGAGCAAAAATAGATGATTGGTCTACAAATAGACTTACTTCTGTTGAATTAAATGACTGTTCTAACAAGTATAATACTAGATGTGCTTATAATAAAGGCTTACCAGTAGGACCAATTGGCAATCCATCTATAGAATCAATTGAAGCCGTATTAAATCCAGAAAAACATAATTACTATTACTTTGTAAATGATTGCAAAGGTAAATTATATATGTCAAAAAATGAAACAGAACATAATAATATAATAAATAAACTAAAAAAAGAAAACAATTGGTGTGCTTAAAAGTAAAAGAGGAACAAATCCTCTTTTTTAATTTTCTGCTTCTTCTAACATTTTAGTAATAAATATACCATATCCTTTACTAGGATCATCTACAACTACATGAGTTACTGCTCCAATAATATAATCATCTTGAATAATAGGACTACCACTCATACCTTGTACTATACCACCAGTATCTTTAAGTAATTTTTCATCAATAATTTCAAATAAAATATTTTTAGTACTATTACCATTATTATTAATTCTTAAAATATTAATATCAAAACTTTCAATAGCATTACCATCAATAACAGTTAAAATACTTGCTTTACCAGTTTTAACATTCTCTTCTTTAGCAACAGCATACAATTTCTTATCTGGAATATCCGTAGTATACTTACCAAATATACCACTAGAAGTATTCTCACTAACTGTTCCAAAGACTTTACTACTATCATATTTAGCATTTTTTTCTCCTGGTTTACCAATATCACTTCTAGTAATACCAGTTACTGAAGAACCATATATTTTACCATCTTTAATTTCTAGTCTTTGACCAGTATTCTTTTCAATGATTTCATGTCCTAAAGCCCCGAATAATTTAGTATTAGGATCAATAAAAGTAAGAGTACCAACACCAGTTATACTATCTTTAACATATAATCCAGTTTTATAAATATTATCCTCTGTTTTACTTAATTTTAAATTAGTAGTGTTTTCTTTAGTACCACGCATATAAGTAATACTAATACTTTCCTTATTATTAGTTTTTTCAATTAAACTAAGCATATCCTCAATATTAGTAATATCATTATTATTAACTTTAATAATTTTATCACCAGTTTGTAATCCAGCTTTACTAGCAGGATTAACTCCTGATACATCATAAGTACCTACAATAATAACACCTTTAGAATTAAGTTCAATACCAATGTTTTCACCACCAGCAATTATATAATCTGAATAGGCAAGGATAGTATTGGGTATAATAAATAATGCAAGTAGAGAAGGAAGCAGAATCTTGTTTTTTAAAATTTTAAAAAACATAAAACAACATCTCCTTTAAATAGTTTAACAGACTACATTATTATTATTTACTATATTAAATAAAGTATTATAGATAATTATTACCATATTTATATTGACATCAAAGTTAATTTATTGTAGAATATAAACCTGTAAAGGAGATGTGGTAGTATGAATAAAACTCATTTAGATAATCAAATAGAAGTTGCTAAATATAATTACAATTACTTTTTTACAAAAATGATAGTAAAAATATTACAAACATGTTTTAAACTTTCATGTATATTACTAATTAGTGAAATATTTAATTATACCATTATAAACATTATAGCTATTATTTATACTATTATATCTTTATTTAACATATATATTATTATTAGTAATTATAAATATATAATTGAAGATATCAGAAAAACATTAAAACTAGAAGTATCTTTTGAAATAGATCTAAATACAATATCAGATAAATTATTTAAAGGAATATTAAACTATGGTAAATAATTATTATATTGGAGATATTCATCATAACAAGACTATAAAAAAAGATGCTTATACAGAAAAATTAGTACTATATAGTGAAGATAAATATAACTATTTAGATTTAATTAATGATATAAATTATACAACTGATAATAATAAAAAAGCTTATGTACTTGAAGAAACATTAGTAGAAATAGATATAAGAGATTTTAGAGAAGATTATAACTATTTATTATCAAGACATAACGATAAAAAAAAGACCAAAAAGAAACATTGGTATAATAGATAGGGGTAAACATGGATAATATAATGATATATTCTATTAATGTATGGACAATAAAAAAAGAATATAAAAACAATTTAATAGAAGATGATATTATTTATGATGCAATAATAGGACAATATGAAATATATCCATTGGCATATCCAATAATAAAACCAATATCTAAAAATATATATAATAAATTAATAACAAAAGAATATGTATTAGAAGAAAGACTAGATTTAGAAGAACTATTTTTAATTAAAGATCAAAATGGTAATTACATTTCTTCAGTAAATGGAGTAGAGTTACCTAAAAGTATTAAGAAAGAATCAAAAAAACTATTTAAAAAACTCAAGCTATAATGCTTGAGTTTAATTATCTCTTGGTACGTGAATATAGCATATCTGAAATCTAAGTAATTAGTTAACAAATAACTAATCTCTACAACAATAACATCATATATTTTTATGTTTTTAAATATTTTATAAACATTTTACTTGCAAAAGTTAAAGAAACGGATTTATTAGTTGCTAAATATATATTTATATTTGGTACTTTTCTATTAATTTTTAGTTCTTTAAGATTTTTATAATTTCTAGTTACTAAATCTATTATAGCAAATCCAATCCCCAAACCTATATTAACAAATTCAGTAATCAATTCTTGACTTACAACTTCCATTTTAGGTATAAGTTTAACACCATTTTGTAGAGCAATATAATCTAATAACTTTCTACTGTTAGATTCTTCTTTTTGAAGAATTAGAGGTAATTTATTTAATTCTTCAAAATTATTAACCTCATCATTATAAAATTCAGGATTATAGACAAAACCCTGTTTTAATTCTTTTATTTTTTCTAAATGTAAATTAGTTTCTTTTATATTACTTTCATTAAAAATTACAAAATCCAATTTACCCAATTTTAAATCGTTTATTAAATTACTTGTTAAATTATTCGTTATATTAATATTTATATTTGGATATTCTTTATGAAATTCTTTTAAAGCATTCATTAAAATTAATTTAGTTAATGTTGTTGAACAACCAATTTTTATTTCTCCTTTTGTCAAATCTTTAAAAGATGTAAATTCATTTTCTGCATTATTAATAAGTTCTAAAGCACCTTTAACATATTCATAAAACATTTTCCCTTCTTCAGTTAATTCCATTCCTTTATTACTTCTTAGAAATAATGTTCCACCTAATTGATCCTCGAGTTTTTTTATTGATTGTGATATTGCAGGTTGTGAAATATGTAGTTCTTCACTAGCTTTAGTCATATGCTTATTTTTCGCAACAATATAAAAAACTTTATATAATTCTAAATCTATATTCATTATAAGCCCTCCTTATCGGTATTATAACATAAATATATTATACTTATCAATATATAAGTGATAAAATGTAATTGAAAGGGAGGAATAATATTATGAATTATGAATTAAATAAAAATGAATTTGAAAAAATAAAAAGAGAGGAATTAGAATATATTGATAGTATTGCTCAAATTAGCAGTAATAAAATATTATCAGAAACAGAAAAACTTGAAATTTATAGAACATTAAATAGTTATGAAATTAAATTGAATGAAATATTAAAAAAACTTTGGAGCGCATTTGCAAGGAATGATAGTTTAACAAAAGACAATTTAAAAGATGTAATTATTGAAATTGATTTACCAAAAGATTATTTATCTTCATTAAACTTTCAATACGATGAACAAAAAAAATATGTATTAGAAAAATTATGGATAGATGCAGAATCATTAAAATTTAAATTAACTTTATATAATTTAATGAGATGTAGAGAATATTGGAGTATCAATTCTGACACAATACAAAATAATCAAAAATTAATAGAAGAACCAATATATATTTTTTCTGGTTATTATGATGCATCAGAAGAATGTTATGGGCCATGTTTTGGCGACCATGATAACTATCTTTACGGAATATATGAAAATATACGTAATAATGGATATAGCAATGATAAAAAAGAAATTCCAAAAAAAGATATAGATAAATTTGAAAAAGATAAGATAATAATATATTCTAAAAGATATGTTCATTCTCATGAGATTAGAAGAATATTTGAAGAAGAATTATTAAATGCAGAAAACAAAAAATTAAATGATTGTGTTGTTCAAACTAAAAATAGAATTGAAAAATTGAATTATATCAGAAGTCCTGAATATAAAGAAAAAATTTTATTAGATAGAATTAATGAATTATATAAAAAAGTTAAAGGTGAATTTATTCAAAAAGAAGTATTATATAGTGGTAACTTTCTTCAAATTTTAAGAGAAACATATAGGTTGCCAAATGAAAATATAGTATCAAAAGAAAAAATTATTAAAAATGCTGGAAAAGATTCTGTTATAGTAATTGCAATAACTCAAGATAAGGAATATATAATTACTATTCAAAATAGAATCAACGATAAATTAATTGCTGAATTTCCATCTGGATATATAGAAAATAATGAAGATCCAATTGAAGCAGCAAAAAGAGAATTGAAAGAAGAAACAGGCTATATTAGTGATGATTTATTTTTAGTAGATGAAGCTTATACATCTCCAGGCACTGATAATTCAAAGACATACATAGTAATTGCTAATAATTGTATTAAAACAAATGAAAAAAATATTACTGGCACCGAACTAATTGATTATGGATTATTTTCAGAAAAAGAATTAGAATATTTAATAAACAAAAATATAATAAATGGCGCTATGAATAAATTAGCATATTACAATTTAATTAATAATGTTGATGATTGTAATATTACATATGCAAATAGTAATAAAAAAATTTACAAGAAGTCACGAGAAAAAAGAATACATTAGGCAATTAAAAAAACACAAAATTAAATATTAATTTGATATTTTTAAGTATAATATAGTTATCCATATCAGAAACATGAATACCAACAGTTCTTTCTTTTTATTTTGTAATGTAATTAAAGACTCTTTTTTAAATACATCAGATTTACTAACATGCTTTTCCATACCATTCTTTATTTCTATGATAGTTTCTTGAGTGCAAAAATCTAACCCGTATTCAGTAAATGTTACCTAACAGTATCAAGAAAAAATCCAAAATAAAAAAACTATTTAAAAAACTCAAGCTATAATGCTTGAGTTTAATTATCTATTGGTAGCGAGAGGGGGATTCGAACCCTCGACCCTTCGGGTATGAAAAATAAGCCCTAAATTAAATTACCGTTTATT
>CAKPIH010000027.1 GCA_934162325.1 uncultured Bacilli bacterium | reverse complement strand
TATATTGTAGTTATTGGTGTCCTTTCTGTAGGATTAGTTACATACTACGTAATAAAAAAACAAATTATATAGAGCATTATGCTCTTTTAATTTATGCTTATATATAATAGGTCTACTGAGACATTATGACTAGACTATAGGCTAGTCATAACCAAGAAAGACTTAGACTTTCTTGGACTAAAAAAGAAAAAAATACATAAAAATAGTTGTAATTTAATATAATATATGGTACAATTATATTCGTTATGGGATAATCCGCCTATTAAATATAGTGATTATCTGAAAAAGAAAGGAAGTGTATATACGATGGACATTATTGAAAAAATAACTGCTAGTCAAATAAAAAAAGATTTACCTGAATTCAGAGTAGGAGATTCTGTTATAGTAGGATGTATTATTACTGAAACTAAAGGTGGAAAATCTAAAGAAAGAGTCCAAGACTTTAAAGGTACAGTTATCGCAAGAAAAGGTAAAGGAGTATCTGAAACTTTCACTGTAAGAGGAGAGTACTCTGGTATTGGAGTAGAAAAAACTTTCCATGTACATTCTAATAAGGTTGCTTATATTAAGATTGTTAAACCAGGTAAAGTTAGAAGAGCTAAATTATATTTCTTAAGAGACAGAAAGAGTAAGTATAATATTAAAGAAAGAAGATAATAGCTTAGCTATTGTCTTTTTGTTTAGAGGTGGAAAATGAAAAATATAATTAAAGAATTATTACCATATGTTTTAATATTGGGTGGAGTTATCTTAATTAGAACTTTTATTGTTACTCCAGTTATTGTAAGTGGAGACTCAATGAAACCTAATTTACATAATGGTGAATTATTATTAGAAAGAAAGATTGGTTATAATAGTACTAATATTAAAAGATTTGATATCGTTGTAATTAAAGAGGGTAAAGAAGAGATTATTAAAAGAATAATAGGTCTACCTGGAGAACATATTAGTTATAAGAATAATAAATTATATGTTAATGATAAAGTATTAGAAGAAAACTTTGATTTTAGAAAGACTAATGATTTTAACTTAGAAGAAATATGTTCTTGCAATAGTATTCCTGAAGGTAAATACTTAGTATTAGGAGATAATAGACCAATATCAAAAGATAGTAGAATGATTGGCCTTATAGATGAAAAAGATATTTTAGGTAAAGCAGTATATCGTATTTGGCCAATATCTAAATTTGGAAATATATATAATTAGATGTAATTTATAGTTACATCTTTTATTATATTTAGACAATAGTAAATAATATTTTTATCTTCTTTCATAAAATAAAATGAAAGGAGATTATGATGAATAATAATTGTTTTGATAATAAAATTAAAAAAATTTTAGATTGTGGTAAACAGTGTAATTGTACTCCAGTTATTGTAGGTCCAACTGGTCCAACAGGACCACAAGGTCCCGCTAGTATCGCTGTAGGAGTAACTACTACTACTGATCCTGGTACTAATGCTAGTGTTACTAATGTAGGTACTGATGATAACGTTATTTTAAACTTCAACATTCCTAGAGGAGAAACAGGTCCAATTGGTCCTCAAGGAATACCTGGAACAGAAGGTCCAACAGGACCAGCAGGGCCACAAGGTCTTCAAGGTCTTCAAGGAATACAGGGACCAACAGGACCAACAGGTCCAGCAGGACCTACCGCTATTGAAACTTATGGTCGTAAATACAATACTAGTACAGACAATATTTCTTTAGAAACTAATATTGCTCAAAATATTCCACTTGGTAATAATGGACCTACTAACAAAATTACTACTGCTACACAAAATACTCTTACAATAGCGGAAAATGGGGTTTATTTAGTAGAATATGGTTTTTCTGGAAGTTCAAGTACTAATGCTACATTAACTGTTGAGGTAAAACAAAATGCTAATGCTATAGGTAGTACTTCAATTGTTAAAACTGTAACCGCTAATAACAATACAGACTTTAACAGTAGTACTATTAATTCATTTGCTGTTGGTGATGAAATAGGATTAAGTATTAAGTCTTCTACTGCTGCTACAATAACACCTGCTAATGGTACTAATGCTTATTTGAATATTGTTAGAATATCTTAAGAAAAAGCATCTCTTCGGAGGTGCTTTTTTTCTAGACAAATTATTAGAATTATGTTATCATTAGAGGGTAAAGGAGACTAGATATGAAAAAGAAATTATTGATAGGTAGTTTAGTTGTAGTAGTAATATTATTATGTATATTTTATTTTGTAGTTTTTAAAAGTAAAAAGAATAAAGTAGTAACTGAAGGAGTAGAAGTAGTACCTACGATGAATGATAAAGTAGATAGTGATAGTACTTGGTGCGGAACTTTTCAGTTAGTATGGAATGATATGATTAATGAAGTAGTAGGACAAGATATTTTATTTGAAGATAATAATGATATGGTTAATAATTTAAATAAAATGGATTTTAATACTTCGATGATATCTGAAGAATATTATTATAAGAAGTATGGTTTTAAGACATTAAGTTTAAAGAAAGAGATTGAACAAGGTATTAAAGATAAATTTAATCAGACAAGTGATATATTAAATAATTTTAGTTGGAGTCAAGATGATCTTAGTAATAATGATGATAGATATTTCTTCTATACAATGTTATATAGAGAATTTGAGTATAATAATAAATTTAGTGTTTTAAAGAATGATAAGTTTGGTAATTATGATGATGTTAAATATTTTGGTATTAATAAGAAGTCTAATGATGAGGTAAGAGGGCAGATTGAAGTATTATTTTATAATAATAAAGATAATTTTGCTATTAAACTACATACTAAGAATGGTGATGAAGTTATTTTATATAAGAATCCTAAGGGTAGTACCTTTAATGAAATATATGATAATATGATTATAGATAGTAATAGTTATAAAGGTAATAAAAATTTTGAAGATAATGATGAGTTTAAGGCTCCTATGATTGATTTTAATGTTAAAAGAGAATATGATGAATTATCTAATAAGATATTTACTTCTAAAGATGGTAAGGAATATGTTATTGATACCGCTATTCAGACAATTAGTTTTTCATTAGATGAAAAAGGTGGTAAGATTAAGAGTGAAGCCGCTACTGACGTGAAGACAACGGCAATGCCTAATATGAATGAGTCTAGATATTTTAATATTGATAATACATTTGCTTTATTCTTAAAAGAAGAGAATAAAGATAAGCCTTATTTTGCCGCTAGAATAGAGAATATTAAGAAGTATCAATAATAGTAAAGCATAACATTTGTTATGCTTTTTTCTTTGGTAATAATCTTACCGAAGAGTTGACTTTATGTTACCATGTATATTATAATTAAGACGAGGTGTTTTGTGTATGAACGGTAATTATAAAGTGATAACATTATGTGGTTCTACTAGATTTAAAGATGAATTTTTACAGGTTCAAAAAGAATTAACATTACAGGGAAATATTGTAATTTCAGTAGGATTATTCGGTCATGCTGGAGACTCTGAAGTATGGGAAAATATGGATGAGGGAACTCTTACTAAGACTAAAGAAATGTTAGATGATATGCATAAAAGAAAGATTGATATGGCTGATGAAATTTTTGTTATAAATGTAGGTGGTTATATTGGTGATAGTACTAAGTCTGAGATTGAATATGCTAAAGAACATGGTAAAATAGTAAGGTATTTAGAAAACAATTTAAATAGAGATAACATAAATAATGCGATATCTTTAGAAGAATATAAAAACTATTTAGTTAATTTTTATTGTTGGCCAATGGATAATACTAAGTCATTTATAAAAAAGAGAAAAGAAATTTTAACTAATAAGTATTCTGATAATTATTTGTTAAGAATAATTTCTGATACTAATAGTTTTGTTAAAGATGTTTTAATGTCAGATACAATAGATTATGGATATTTTAAAATCGAAGTTAATGATGATGAACCTTTATTTATAAATTTAGAATTACATGGAGGTTGGATGTCGGATACTATATATATTGATTCTAAAGGAAGATATATAAGTAAACATTTAATTAAAACTATTTTTGGCAAAAAAACTATTATAGAACTAGAGAAAGATGAAGTTGAAAGAATTACCGATGATGATATTTGTAGCTTTGATTATAGATATTATATTTATATGCAAGGCTTTTCTGAAAATTTAAATATGATAAGAAATTCTATATTAGGTGATAATAAAAAATTGGTAAAAAAGAGAAGAAAAGGTGATATAGTATAACTTATTAAAAGGAGGTAATAATGCAAGAAATAGAAAATAAAAATACTAATAGTATTTTTGAGAATATAAAGCATATTGATGAATATAATAATGAATTTTGGTATGCACGTGAATTGCAAAAGGTATTAGAATACAAGGATTGGAGGAATTTTCAAAAAGTAATAGATAAAGCAAAAGAATCTTGTAAAAATTCTAAATTTAATTTAGATGAACAACTTGTTGAAGTCAACAAGTTGTCAAAAAGAAATAATAATGCTGTTGCTAATATACAAGACTATAAATTATCAAGATATATCTGCTATTTGATAGTACAAAATGCTGATCCTAAAAAAGAAGTTGTTGCTTTAGGACAAACATATTTTGCTATTCAAACAAGAAAACAGGAGATAACAGAACAAGAATATGATTCTTTATCAGATGATGATAAGAGATTTTATCAAAGAAGATTAACAAGACAGGGGAATTATACTCTCCAAAAAGTTGCTGCGTCTGCTGGTGTTAAAAATATGGCTGAATTCCATAATGCAGGCTATAGAGGTTTATATAATGGTGAAACTGCTGACGATATATTTAAAAGAAAAAAATTAAGATATAGAGAAGATATTTTAGATAATATGAATGAAGATGAATTAGTAGCTAATTTATTTAGAATAAGTTAAACAAAGCAAAAACTTCTAAAAGATGATGTTCAAGGAGAAAAAGAAGCAAAAGATGTTCATTATGAAGTTGGTAAAAAAGTTAGAAATGCAATTGCAGATATTGGCTGTATGATGCCTGAAGATATGCCCGCTCCTGAAAAGAGTTTAAAAGCACTATAAAAAGAAAGAAAACAATTAGAGATTAATGAATTGAAAGATTTTTCAAAAATAAAATAGTGGTTAAATTAGGAATAGCGGCTTATAAAAAAATAATAGAAAGGAGATTAAGATATGGATAATAAATTGGAAACAATTTCAAATTTATTTGAAGGCAAAGAAATAAGAAGTATTTGGAATAGTGAAAAAGAAGATTATTATTTTAGTGTTGTTGATGTTATTAGTGTTTTAACAGAGAGTAAGAATCCAAATGATTATTGGTATAGATTAAAGGCAAGAATGTCAGAGGAAGAAAAAAGTGAAGTATCGACAAAATGTCGACAGTTGAAATTAAAATCTAAAGATGGAAAGTATCGTGAAACAGATGTGTTGAACACAAAGGGAATACTAAGATTAATAGAGTCTGTTCCAAGCCCAAAAGCGGAACCTTTTAAAATGTGGCTGGCAAATCTTGGAAGTGAAAGAATTGATGAAGTATTTAATCCAGAACTAGCAGTTAATAGAGCAGTAGAATATTATCGTAAAAAAGGATATGATGATAAATGGATTAAATCAAGATTAACTGGAATAGTTGATAGATTTAAACTAACTGATGTTTGGAAAGAATCTGGAATTATAAAAGATTATGAGTATGGAATTTTAACTAATGAAATATATAAAACATGGTCTGGAATGAAAGCAAGTGAATATAAAGCATATAAAGGACTTAGAAAAGAATCATTAAGAGATAATATGACAGATATAGAAGTTGTATTAACTGATCTAGGTGAAATAGCAACACGCGAACTTGCTAAAGAACATAAGCCATATGGATTAGAAGAAAATAAAAATATTGCAAGGCGAGGTGGTAATATAGCAAAAATAACTAGAGACAATTTAGAAAAAGAATTGGGCAGAACTGTTATAAGCAATAAAAATGTACTAAACTATGAATATATAGATGAGAAATTAATAGAGGATAAATAGGCTTTCAGAATGTAAGAATCTATTTATAATCCTATTTTTAATTCTGCTGAATTTGATGGTTTAGAAAAGTATAATAAATAAACGATTTGTTGAAAATAAATTTTTACAATTTAAATAGATATGAAGAAAGAAGGAAAAAAGTTATGAATAATAATAATTTAATGGAAACATTTTATTTAGAAACACCATCTTTAGAACGTAAGAATGAAATAATAGATTATATAAATGAATTTGTAGAACATAAATCAGATATTAATGGAACAGGATCGTTGGATAAGATATTAGATGGATATACATTCGAACAAGCACTTGAGAGTTGCCTGAATATGCAATATGAAGAATATGCCAAAAAATTTGGTAGGTGTCCGGGAAAGACCTTTTTATTAATTAGAAAGAATGATAATAAAATAATTGGAACTATAAATGTTAGATGGAATCTGACAGAAAAAGTGAAACAATTTGGGGGGAATATTGGTTATGGAATAAGACCTACTGAAAGAAGAAAGGGATATAACAAGATGAATTTATATCTTGGATTGATTGAAGCAAAAAAGATTGGATTGGATAAAGTAATGTTAGATTGTGATGTAGAAAATCTAGGTTCAAGCAAGACTATGGAGGCGTTAGGTGGAAAATTAGAAAGAACTGAAATTGATCCATATGATGGAATACTAACAAGTGTATATTGGATTAATGTAGATGAATCGCTTGAAAAATATAAAGATGAGTATGTTAATTCTATTGATAAAAGTTATAAAAATAGTACTTATGAAATGATTAAAAGAAAGTAAAAATAATGAATAATGAAAACAAATATTAATTGGTAGTGGTGTTCTAAAAATATTTACATGGATGTCAATATATGGTATGATTATTATGGGGAAAATTCTAATAGTGATATTAGAAGCATGCTTTTTTAAGTTGCGTGATGTTCATATGAAATATGAAGATGAAAATATTTAGCTTACACAAAAAATGTTATCAATTCTTTATAATGTAGAGATAAATACAATAAATTATCATATTAAAAAAATATATAATGATAATGAATTAAAAGAAGAATCAACTATTCGAAAATTTCGAATAGTTCAAAATGAATGAAATATGTTAAAATTGTATATGAACTAAGGTGTTTATACGGGATAGTAACTCGTAATGATATAAAGAGGTGCATTATGGAATATAAATTATCAAAATCATCTGAAAAAGATATAAATAGGTTAATTAAATATAAAAACAGAACAATTTATCAATACGCAAAAGATTTATCTAATGAAGAAATTGATAGAATAAATAAGTATGTAACTAGTGAAGTTCCTAGACTAATTAATGATTATTGCAATATAATAGTTGATAATAAAATAGTTGGTTGTATATTATTAACAAACAATGATAATGGTAAATTATTAGATGAAATATATCTTGAAGAAGAATATAGAAATAAAGGTATTGGGACTAAGATTATAATGGATATTTTAAATAATAATGATGTAGTATACTTATGGGTATATAAAGAAAATGAAAAAGCTATATCATTATATAAAAAACTAGGATTTAATGTTATAGAAGAAACTGAATCTAGATATTATATGAAATATAATAAGTGAAAAAGATAATTTAAATGAATTAGAGCATAAAGGTATTATTTTGCACACACAAACTACAACATGGTTGGCGGCAAAATTATACTTGGATTTCGGATTTAATATATTAAATAAAAATGAAAAAAATGGTTGGAACATTCTAAAAACTTTAACGAATCATCCAAAGTTAAATGAATTTGAAACATTAAAAATAGAAGAAGTATACGATAAAAGAAATGTTGAAATAGAGGCACAATTAAACCAAATATTTAAAGATGATAATTTTAATTATTCAGTGTGGTACAAAAATGGATTACACAATGTGTATGTTTATTATAAAAATAGTACTTATGAATATTTTGATTATGAAGATAAAATTATTTTGAAAAAAGTAGAAAATAAAAAATATAAAAGATAGGAAGTGATTAAAATGGATATGTATCAAAAAAGAAAAATTAGAGCAGAAAAGAAAAAAGATGATAGTCCAAAAAGTTTTCCATCAGTTGGAATTAACTGGTACCCTGGCCATATGGCTAAGACTAAAAGGGAGATAAAAGAAAAGATAGATTTAATAGATATTGTATTTGAAGTAGTAGATGCTAGAATACCATATTCTTCTAAAAATAAAGAGATTGAAGAAATGACTAAAGGGAAACCTAGAGTTATTGTTATGACTAAGATTGATTTATGTGATAATGATAAAACTAATAAGTGGATTAAATATTATGAAGATAGGGATTATATAGTAGTACCTATTGATCTAATTAATAATCCTAATACTAAGATTATATTTGATAAGATTAAACCTTTAATTGATGAAATTAATGATAAGAGAATTAGTAAGGGATTAAAACCTAGAAGAGCTAGAATACTAGTAATGGGTGTACCTAATGCTGGTAAATCTACTTTAATAAATAGACTAGTAGGTAAGAAGAGTACTAATGTGGGTAATAGACCTGGTGTTACTAAAACCCTAGAATGGATTAGAATTAATGATAAAGTTGAACTATTAGATACTCCAGGTATATTATGGCCTAAGTTAGATGATGAAGAGGTAGCTCATAATTTAGCTAGTATGACTGCGATTAAAGAAGAAGTATTAGATTGTGAAGATATTGCTATATATATTATAAATAAAATGTTATCTGATTATCCAGATAATATTAAAGATAGATATAATATTACTAATACTGGTGATATTGTAGATATTCTTGATCAGATAGGTAAGAAAATAGGAGCTTTTAGAAATAATGAAACGGATTATGATAGGGTTTATAAAAGAGTTATAAAAGATTTGCAAGATGGTTATTTAGGTAAAGTAACTTTTGATGATATAAAATAAGAGTATAGATTTTGTTCTATACTCTCTTTATTTAATAATGTTACCAAGTATTCCATATGATATAATACTCATAATGATACTAGCAAGAATTATTCCTAGCATGATATAAAGAAATGATTTCTTTTTATTCATATTAAGTAGTACGGCAAGACCTGCTCCTGTCCAAGCTCCTGTTCCTGGAAGGGGAATACCTACGAATAACATAAGACCAATATAACCATATTTTTCTATTTGATCTTTTTTTGATAAGATTTTATTTTCTATTTTATTAACAAACTTTGTAGTAGCTTTGAATTTTTTTAACCAATTTAAAACTTTTTCTAAAAATAATAAAACAATTGGAATAGGCAAAGTATTTCCTATTATACTTATAATATAACCAGGTAAAAAGTCTAGTTTAAGTAGTGATGCTGCGAGTAGGCCTCCTCTTAATTCTAATAAAGGAAGCATAGATATAATAAAGACTACTACTTCTTTTCCTAATCCATTAAATAAATTAATTAAACTTTCTACTAAATTTTCCATATAATTATCCTCCACTTCTAAATTATATCAAAATATAAATAATAAGTAAATTATATTTAGTATATTTTACACTACTTAATTGCTTTTTACTATAAATTATTGTATAATCAATATGAAAGGAATATTTATGATGTATAAATTAAAAAAACAATTGCCAAATATTATAACTTTATCAAGAATTATTTCTTTAGTAGTGGGTTTTATTCTTTTTATGAATGGTAATACTATCTTATCACTAATATTTTATATTTATGGGGCTATATCTGATTCAATAGATGGTTATTTTGCTAGAAGGCTAAATGCTTATACTAAGTTTGGTCAGTATTTAGATGCTGTTAGTGATAAATTATATTTCTTATCATTAATAATTATATTACTGATAAATAAAAAATATTTAATTATATTACCTATGATAATGGAACTTATTATATCTATAATTAATTATCTAATGTTAAAGAAAAATAAAAAGGTATTTACTGAGAGGGTAGGTAAATTTAAAACTACATTACTTATTATAACTTTAATAGTGGCTCTTTTATCAATTGAGATAAAGATATTTAATTATTTATATATAATATTTTTAGTATTAACAACATATTTTCATATAGAAACGATATGTGCTTATATTAATCAATTTCATGGTAAGAGTAAAGAGAATATAGTTAGTTTTAAAGGTAAAAAGATTAGTGAGAGAATTAAATTATTATTAGATGAATTTATACAGTATATAAAAAATCCAATAAAAATAATAAAATAGGAGGAAGATTATGATAGATATTAATTTAATTAGGACAAATAGAGATTTAGTAAAAGAAAATATTAAGAAGAAATTTCAAGATAAAAAGCTTCCGTTAGTGGATGAAATATATGATATGGATATTAAGTATCGTAGGATTAAGACTGAGGCTGATGAGGCAAGAAATAAAGTAAATAATTTGAGTAAAGAGATTGGCTCATTAATGAGAGATAAGAAAATTGATGAAGCTAATAAAATTAAAGAAGAGGTATCTATGATTAAGAATAGGATACCAGAACTTGAAAAGGAAGAAGAAGTTCTTGAGAATGAAATAAAAGAAAGAATGATGAAGATACCTAATATTATTGATAGTTCTGTTCCAATAGGAGAAGATGATTCTAAGAATGTTGAAATTGAAAAATTTGGAGAACCATTTGTACCAGAGTATGAAATACCATATCATGCTGATATTATGAATAGTTTAAATGGATTAGATAAAGATTCTGCTGGTAGAACTAGTGGTAATGGTTTCTACTACTTGATGGGAGATATTGCTAGATTAAGTACGGCAATGCTTAATTATGCTAGGGATTATATGATAGATAAGAATTTTATTTATTGTATTCCTCCTTTTATGATTAGAAGTGATGTGGTAAGTGGTGTTATGTCTTTTGAAGAGATGGATGCTATGATGTATAAGATAGAGGGAGAAGATTTATTCTTAATTGGTACTAGTGAACATTCTATGATTGGTAGATTTAAGGGTCAATTACTAAAGGAAAGTGAACTTCCTATTACGATGACTTCTTATTCTCCTTGTTTTAGAAAAGAGGTAGGGGCTCATGGTATTGAGGAAAGAGGAATTTATAGAGTACATCAATTTGAAAAACAAGAAATGATTGTTCTATGTAAACCAGAGGAATCTATGGATTGGTATAATAAGATGTGGAAATATACTGTAGAGATATTTAGAAATATGAATATTCCTGTTAGAACACTAGAATGTTGTTCTGGTGATTTAGCAGATCTTAAAGTTAAGTCATGTGATGTTGAAGCTTGGAGTCCTAGACAAAAGAAATATTTTGAAGTTGGATCATGTTCTACACTAGGAGATGCTCAAGCTAGAAGACTATCTATTAGAGTTAAAGGTGAAAATGGTAACTATTATCCTCATACTTTAAATAATACGGTACTTGCTAGTACTAGAGCACTTATTGCACTTATTGAAAATAATTATAATGAAGATGGTAGTATTAATATACCTGAAGTATTAAGACCTTATATGGGTAATAAAGAAATGATTGGGGTAAAAAAATAAATGAAATTTGGTGATAGATATATTAAATTTATGAAAGATAGATATGGGGTAGATGAGTTATATAAATTTCTTCTTTTGATATGTTTTGTTTTACTTGTTATTAATACTTTTATTAGTAATAATGTTATTAGATTATTTGAGGTATTACTTATTGTTATTATATTTTATAGATATATGTCTAAGAATATTAAATTAAGAAAGAAAGAAAATGATAAGTATTTAGAAATTAAAGATAAAATTATTAAATTATTTGATTATAATAAGAAGAAATATAATGATAGAAATACGCATATGTATAAGAAATGTCCTAAATGTAAACAAAAGATTAGATTACCTTTAAAGAAGGGTAAACATACTGTTAAGTGTCCTAATTGTGGTAATAGATTTGATGTTACTTGTTATAAAGATGAGAAAATTAAAGTAGAAATTATTAAATAATTATTAGATGCACTTTAAGCCTAGGTCTTAGAGTGTTCTTTTTAGCTTATAATCTAAAAAGAAATATCAGCCATATTTATTATATATGGGTGAAAAATAAATAAAAAAAATATTTAAATTACTTAAATATATTAAAAATCATACTTCTATAGAATTAATTTGTGAGTTAGATTTTTCTTTTTTTGTTTGTAAAAATATTTACATGGATGTCAATATATGGTATTATTATCTTAGAGATAGTAAATATAGGTTACTTGTATATACGTGTTTAGAATTAGGACAAGTACATTACTATATTAATTATCTATATGATAAAATAAATATAAAAATAAAGAAAGAAAAGAGGTAATTAAAATGAATGAAGAAGAAATGATGAGAATGAAGAAAATTGAAAAAAGGGAGAAAACGGATACAATACTTGCTTATGTACTTATTGTTATATTGGTAGTTTGTTTAGGTGTTATTTTGTTTTTAAAGTTTGTAAAAAAAGAGGATACTAAACCTGAAGAACATGAGCCTAATTATATTAGTATTAATGAGATTGTTACTAAATTTAATGGTAGTACTTTGATTAGTAAATATAATAATGATGGGACTAAGCTTGTTGCTAGTAAATCTGATAATACTATAGTTATTACTTATACTAAGGATAATAATAATACTACTATTACTATTCCTCAAATGAGTAATGAATTGGAAATAACTCTTAATAGTGATAATGAAGAACTTTATATGGATATTTATAAAGAACTTGCTAATATTGTATGTACTTATTATGGTAATAGTGAAGATAATTGTAGGACTGCGATTGATAAGATTAAAAGTGATACTCAGGGTATAAGATTTGTTACTAATGGTGATAATAAGTATGTATATATTGATATTACTAAAGGTGTAGATGTTAATACTAGTACTAATACTTATACTGAAGAAACTAAGGTTAGTTTAGATAATGTTAGTTATGGGTTAAATATTAGTGATACTGAGATTAAGAATATTGTTGTTGATAATGGTGATACCGCTATTAAAGTATCTGGTGGTATTAAAAATTTAAGTACTGAAGGCGCTTTATCTATTATTGTTAAGTTATATGATAATGATGGTAATGTTGTAGGAGAAGATAAGAAAGAGTATACTGCTGATAAGGCTTTAAATGGTGAAGATACTTTTGAATTTAGTTTTGCTTATAATGATACTTTGAAAAAAGATAATGTTAAAGATTATAGTATTAATGTTGTTAGATAGGAGATAATATGAGTACACATATTGAAAGTAAATTAGAAGATATTTCTAGTGTAGTTCTTATGCCTGGGGATCCTAAAAGATGTGAGTATATTGCTCGAAAGTTTTTAGCTAATTCTAAAATTGTTAATAATGTTCGAGGTATGACTGCTTATACAGGTTATTATAAAAGTAAAAAAATTACTGTTTTTCCATCTGGTATGGGATGTCCTAGTATGGGTATATATTCTTATGAATTATTTAAAGAATATAATGTTGATACTATTATTAGAATTGGTACGATGGGTGGTTATACTGACTTAAAATTAAAAGATATTGTACTAGTAGATAATTCTATTACTAATTCTAATTATGGTAAATATTTATGTAATTATCCTAATATAAATATTAATGGTGATATGGAACTTAATAATATTATTTTGAATACTTCTAAAGAATTAGGTTTAAATATATATAAAGGTAATATTTATTCTTCAGATGTATTTTATGAACAAAATAATGATTTTAAAGATAAAGTTGCTAAATACAATGTGCTTGGTGTAGAAATGGAATCATTTGCATTATTTACTAATGCAAAACTATTAAATAAGAAAGCTGCCACTCTTCTTATGGTAAGTGATAGTTTTATTTATCCAGATAAATTATCTAGCCTAGAAAGAGAACAAGGACTTGATAATTTAATTACATTAGCGTTAGAGACAAGTTTAAAATTATAAAACTAGGGTATACTATAGGGGAGAGGTGATTATAATGAATTTTGAAACAATTAATATGGGGGGATATAACCTCCATTTAATTAAAACTAATAAGTTTAAGACGATAACTATAGATGTAGATTTTTATAGGAATATTAAGAAAGAAGAAATTACTGAGAGAAATTTACTTAAGATGGTATTATTAGATTCTAGTAATAATTATAAGACGGAAAGAGATCTTATTGTTGAAAGTGAGAATTTATATGATATTAAGGTATCATCTAGTATATCAAGAATTGGTAATTTTAGTAACTTATCTTTTCAAACTAAATTTTTGAATGAGAAGTATACTGAGAAAGATATGAATAAGGAATCTATCATCTTTTTTCTTGATTTGATATTTAATCCTTATGTTAAAGATAATACTTTTGTTAGTATTGATAATCAAAAGAATAGATTAAGACAAGATATTCTTAGTATTAAGGATAATAAGATTAGATATTCTATTCTTAAATTAATGGAAAAGATGAAAGATAAACCTTATTCTTATAATACTTTTGGTTATCTTGAAGATATAGATAATATTACTGGTAAAAGTTTATATGAATATTATAAGAAGGTATTAAAAGAAGATAAGATAGATATTTTTGTATTAGGAGATTTTCAATCTAATGATATTAAAGAAATATTTAAAGAATACTTTAAGATAGATACTTTTAAGAAAGAAGATAAGAAAGTACTAGTAAAAGAATTAGTTCCTAGAAAGAGAATTGTTAGATATCGTGAATATGATACGGTAAAGCAATCACAATTATTATTACTTGCTAGTTTAAATGGTCTTACTGATTATGAAAGACAATATGTTATAAAATTATATAATGAGTTACTTGGAGGTAATTCTAATTCGATATTATTTAATACTGTAAGAGAAAAGAATAGTTACTGCTACTACATTAATTCTTCAGTTAAGGCTTATGATAATATTTTAATTATTAATTCAGGAGTAGAGGCTAAGAATATTGATAAGAGCATTAAGTTAATAAAGAAATGTTTAAAGGATGTAAGTTTAGGTAAGTTTTCTCTTGATGATTTAGATTCTTGTAAGAATACGATTATATCCGCTATTAAATCTAATAGAGATAATCCTATTACGGCTATTAATACATACTTTTCTAAAGTACTTGTAGGTAGTGATAGTGATGAAGAGAGAATAGAGAAGTTTAGTAAAGTTACTAAAGAAGACATTATTAAAGTTAGTAAAAAGATTAGTCTTCATACTGTTTTAACACTAGAACCTAAGGAGGAAGAGCATGGAGAAGATTAGAATTAAGAATCTTGAAGAAGATGTTTACTATGAAAAATTGGATAATGGTTTAGAGGTATACTTATATACTAAGGATGATATTTATACTAATTATGTTACTTTTACTACAAAGTATGGTTCTGTATATAATGATTTTGTTCCAATAGGAGAATCTAAAATAAAGTCTTTTCCTAAAGGTATAGCTCACTTTCTAGAACATAAAGTGTTTACGGAAAAAGAAGATCCTCAACCAATGGAATTCTTTGCTAAATCTGGTTCTTTATGTAATGCTTATACTACTTTTAGAAATACTTCATATTTATTTTATGCTACGAAAGACTTAAAAGAAAATATTGAGTATTTACTTAATTATGTACAAAATATTTATTTAACTGAAGAAGATGTTGAAAAAGAAAAGGGTATTATTAGTGAAGAGATTCATATGTATGAGGATAGACCGGGAGATGTGTTATTTGAGAAGGTAAGATTAAATACACTTAATTCTAGTCCATATCGTAATAGTATTATTGGTACTGTTAAAGATATTGAAAGTATTACTAAAGATGATTTAGAGACTTGCTACTATACCTTTTACAATCCATCTAATATGTTTATTGTAGTTACGGGAAGTTTTGATCCTGAAGAAATAATGTCTTTAATTAGAGAAAATCAAAGTAAGAAGAATTTTAAAATAGAAGATAATATTAAAGTTAAGGAATTTAAAGAAGAAGATAAGGTATTTAAAGAAAAAGAAATTATTAAGATGAATACTAATATTCCTAAGATTGCGTATACTTTAAAGATTCCTCTTAAGGATATTAAATTAACTAGAAGACAGTTACATTTATATATGTATATATTATTTACTACTTTATTTGATGAGACTAGTTTATTTGATGAAGAATTAAAGAAAGATGGTATTATTAATAATACTACTTATGTTAGTTTATTAAATACTAATACACATTTACTTATATCTTTAGTTAATGAAACTAATAAATATGAAGAATTCTTAGAAAGATTAAAAGATAAATTAAATAACATGGAAATTAGTGAGAAAGACTTTAAGAGAAAGAAAAAGGTATTAATTAGTAATGAGATATTTGCTTATGAGAATGTAGAAAATATTAATGATATTATTATGGATAATATTATTTATAATAATGAGTTAGAAGATGATCCGATTGGTATTATTAAAGAATTAAATATGGAGACATTACTTAAGTTAATTAAGAAGATTGATATTAGTAATGCTAGTGAGGTAATTGTAAAGAAATAGGGGTAATTTTCTATTTCTTTTTTTCTTATTATTTGATATAATTAATATGTAATTGAAAGAGAGGTAAGTATTATGAGAAGTGGATTTGTAAGTTTTATAGGAAGACCTAATGTTGGTAAAAGTACATTACTTAATAGTATTTTAGGAAAGAGAATTGCTATTACTTCCGATAAACCTCAAACGACAAGAAATATGATTCAAGGTATATATAATGATAAAGATACTCAAATAGTATTTGTAGATACTCCTGGTATTCATAAGCCTAAAAGTAAACTAGGAAGAGTATTAAATAAACAGGCTTATTTTACTATAAATGATGTTGATATAGTAATTATGGTTGTAGATATATCAGAAAAGATTGGTACAGGAGATAAGTTTGTTATTGATGTTTTAAAGAATATTAAAGATAAACCTGTATTCTTAGTTATTAATAAGATAGATAAACTACCAAGAGAAGAGATATTAAAGAAAATAGATGAATATCAAAAATTATATGATTTTGCAGAAATAATACCAGTATCTGCTAGAAAGAATGATAATACTGATAGATTACTTGAAGTAATTAAGAAATATTTACCTGATAATATTAAATATTTTGATGATAATACGGTTACTAGTAGTTCACCAGAATTTATTATATCTGAGTTTGTAAGAGAAAAAGTACTTGATTTAACTAATGAAGAGGTACCGCATGCTGTTACTTGTATAGTAGAACAAATTGAAGAATATGATGATATTATGAATATATCTGCTACTGTGATTGTGGATCGTGAGAATTTAAAGAAGATTATTATTGGTAAAAATGGTAGTATGATTAAAGAAATAGGTATTAGAGCAAGAAGAGATATTGAAGCATATTTTGATAAGAAGGTATACTTAGAATTATTTGTTAAGGTTATTCCTAAATGGAGAGATAAAGAGAAATTCTTAAATATGATAGGATATAAAGATTTTTTGAATAAATAATTTGAAAATAGAACATTATATAAATGGGTGATAAAAATGAATAAAGAGGATATATGGTTATTATTTGAAAAGACTGGTAAAATTGAATATTATTTAAAATATAAAAGTTTAACTAAAGATAAATAATAAATATCTAGTTAATGCTTATATATAATAGATATGGATGATATATTACTTGAAGACTAGGGCTTCAAGTAACCCTTTAAGACCT
>CAKPIH010000026.1 GCA_934162325.1 uncultured Bacilli bacterium | reverse complement strand
TAGTTACTCTAAATGATTATCAAAAAGAAAATATTGAGTACCTAACATTACCTATATCTAAAACTAAATTAGATGATATTCTAGTTAAATATTTAAATGAGGATTAATCCTCTTTTTCTTTACTAATTATATTTTTGTATTCATACTAATATACACAAAGTGATACAAAAGAAAATATCTTCAAATAAAGAGATTTTTTCCTTTTCTAACCTTGAATTTTATATATATTTAATATATAATAATAAATACAAGAGGGAAGTTATGGAGAAGAGTATTATAAAGATAGTGAATATGTCATTTAAATATAAAAAAGAAGATTATTTATTTAGAAATTTTAATTTAGAAATAAAAGAGGGAAGTTTTACCACTATTATAGGGAAGAATGGTTCAGGTAAAAGTACTCTAGCTAAGATACTAATAGGTTTATATAAAGCTGAAGGATATATAGCAATAGATGGTTATTTATTAAATGACTTCTATATGAAAAAAATAAGAAGAGAATTCTCGGTTTGTTTTGATAATGCTGATAATCACTTTATAGGAGAAACAGTAAAAGATGACTTAGCCTTTACTTTAGAAAATCTAGAATATAGTAAAAAAGAAATGACTTCAAGTATAAATATGATAGCTAAGAAATTCAAATTAGAAGACATATTAGAATTATCTCCTGATAAATTAACAAACTCTGAAAAAGAAAAAGTAATGATAGCTTCTGCTCTTATACATAAACCAAAGATATTACTTTTAGATGAATCAATATATAAATTAAATGCCAGTGATAAGAAATTAATCTTTAAAGTATTAAAAGAGTATCAAAAAGAATATAAACTTACTATTATACTAATAACTCATGATTTAGAAGATACCTTATTATCAGATAATATCTTAGTATTAGATAAAGGTAAGATCGTTATGTATGATACAAAAGAAAAAATATATCAAGATGAAAAATTAGAAAAATTAGGTTTTAACTTACCATTCATTGTCAAATTATCTCATAATTTAATGTTATATGATTTATTAGACAAAGTATATTTTGATAGTGGGGAGGTAATGGATAAATTATGGCCATAAAATTAGATAAAGTATCATACCAAGATAAACTAAAAAATATAAGTTATGAATTTACCGAAGGAAAAATAACTACTGTTATATCATCTTCTGGTAGTGGTAAAACCCTTCTAAGTTATTTATTATCTGGTTTAATAACTGATTATACTGGTACAATTACTAATAGTTATATCGGAAGAGAATTAGGATATGTTTTTCAAAATCCTGAAGAATCATTTATCTTTAGTAATGTCAAAGAAGAATTATCTTTTGGTTTAAATAAATATAATTATAAAGTAGATAATATCGAAAAAAGAATTGAAGATACCCTAAAAATGATTGGTTTAGATAATAGTTATCTAGATAAGAATCCCTTTAATTTATCTAGTGGTGAGAAATCTCTTCTTTCACTAGGAGTAGTTCTATCACTAAATCCAAAGCTAATTATTATAGATGAACCCACTATCTACTTAGATAACAAAAAAGAAGAATATCTAATAAAATTATTAAAAAGACTAAAAAATAACTATCATAAAACAATAATAATATTTACTAGTAATATAGAATTTGCTTTAAAGATTTCAGATAATTATGTTATCTTAAAGAAAGGTAAAATAACTAGTAAAGGGACAAATAAAGAACTTATGACTAATATGGATAAAGTAAAAAATGCAGGTATTTCCATACCGCAAATAGTAGATTTCATAAATACTGCCAATAAAAAGAAAAATATAAACTTAGAAATGACCTTTGATATCAAAGAGTTAATGAAAGATATCTATCGTAATGTTAACTAATATAAATTTTGGTAAGTATTATGAAAGAGATTCAGTAGTTCATAAATTAAGTCCAGTATTTAAAATAATATCCCTACTAATAATGATAGTAAGTATTTTCTTTATTGATAGTTATAAAGATATAATAATGTTAACAAGTTATTTAATACTTATGATGATATATAGTGATATAAATATCTTAACATATCTAAGAAATATATATAGTATAAAAATATTTTTAGTATTTATCTTAATAATAGATTTAATATTTAATATAAATAATACCATCTATGATTTATATAAATTAATATTTATCATAATCTATAGTAGTGCTTTAACTTATACTACTAGTACTAGTGAAATAACCTATGGTATTGAAAGAATGTTAAGACCATTTAATAATTATATACCAGTAAATGATATAGCTATGATAATAACATTAACAATTAGATATATACCAACTCTTACTATGGAAGCAGATAGAATAATAAAAGCCCAAAAGATGAGAGGAATAAACTTTGATAATAAAAACATCAAAGATAAAATATCCACTTTAGTAGGAGTCTTTATACCAATGTTTGTTTTATCATTAAAGAAGTCTGAGTCACTAGGAGATATCATGGATTTAAGACTATATAATTATGGAAAGTCTAGAACTAATTTAAGAACTAATAAATGGAAGAAAAAAGATAGTTTATTACTAGTTTTAAATATATTAATACTAAGTATAGTAATATTTTATTAAGGAGGAAAGATTATGCGATACTTAATAACAGTAAGTTATGATGGAACAGACTTCTCTGGTTATCAAAAACAACCAAAGATGCGTACTGTTCAAGGAGAAATAGAAAAAGCATTAAAAGAAATAAGTGGAGGAAAAAAAATAGATATTCATGCTTCTGGAAGAACAGATGCTGGAGTCCATGCTATGGCTCAAAAAATTCACTTTGATTTAGATATGAATATCACTTTAGAAAAATTAGCCAAAGGATTAAATAGTCTTCTTCCTAAAGATATTTTTGTAAGAAAAGTAGAAGAGGTAAGTAGTGACTTTCATGCAAGATTTTCTGCGATAGGAAAAGAATATATCTATATATTAAATATGGGCGAATATAACCCATTAGAAAGAAACTATGTCTATCAACATAATAATAAATTAGATGTTGTAGAAATGGAAAGGGCTATGAAATACTTTGAAGGTACACATAACTTTAAATCATTTACTAAGACTGATGAAGAAAAAGACGATTATGTAAGAACAATATCTCAAACCAATTTAATAAGAGATACCAAAGATATCAATAAAATAACTTTAGTATTTGTTGGAACAGGATTCTTAAGATATATGGTAAGAAATATGGTAGGAACCCTAATAGCGGTAGGAGAAGGAAAACTAAAGAGTGAAGATATAATAAAGATATTAGAAAAAGAAGATCGAAGAGAAGCCATGAAGACTGCTAATCCAGAAGGATTATATCTAAAGAATGTCTTTTACTAATTTACAAGTAATTAAAAATATATTATAATAAGTAAGTGAGGAAGTGAAAGAAAGTAATAGTAAACAATAGAAAGGAAGTAGGCTATATTGAATGATAAAATTATAACTAAAATGCATGTAAAAGATAATTTAGTTAAAGTAATGAGAGTTAATGGTGTTGACTATATTTCTTTAACTGATTTAGCATCTTATATAAACCCTAATGATCCGTCTGGAGTTATTAGAAACTGGATGTCAACAAGAAATTCATTTTCATTCTATTCGTTATAGGAAGAACTAAATAATTCTGATTTTAATTCTGTGAAATCCCACGGAATTAAAATTGATGAAGTCCCTTACAATAGATTTACTATGACACCAATTTGCTCATCATGATATAGCTTTAGAATTTGCTTCCTGGATAGATCCAGCATTTAAGTTATATTTAATTAAAGAATTTGAATAAAAATAAAGAAAAAAATAAGTAAGGAAGTGAAAATAATGGGAAGAGAATTAAAAAGAAAACAAGCAAAAAGAGAAGGAAAGAATGTAAAAGAATTACAAGTAAAGAAGCAAGATTTTAATACTATGAAACCTAAAACATTAGTAATAATAGTAGTAGTAATACTAGTATTATTTATAGTATTATATCTACTAACAAGTATCTTTGTAACTAAAGATTTTGGAACAAATAAGAAAAATAATAGTAGTGATAATGAAGAGACTACTACTATTACAAATAAAATATTAGCGGGTGATTCATTAAGACAAGTAGAAGAATTATATTATGTATATTATTATGATAGTACTAATGAAGATAGCGAAGTATCAAGTATTGTATCAAGTTTAAATGATAAAGTATATCGTGTTGATTTACATGATGATTTCAATAGTAACTTTGTAGGAGAACCATCAGGAGCAGTTTCTGATATAAGTAATCTTAAAGTATCTGATCCAACAGTTATCAAAGTAGAAAGTGAAAAAATAACTAACTTCTATAATGGTAAAGAAGAAATACAAATAGGATTAAAATAGAAGGAGAAAACCATGACTAAGTTATATTTAGATTGTGATGGTGTAATACTAGATACAATTAATATGTCTTATAAGATGCTTAAAGAAAAAGGAATTGAAAGAGAAGAAGAAAAGGAAGATTTTTATCGTAATTTATCTTGGGAAGAACTCATAATCGAAGCAGGAGAAATTAATAATGCTACTGATAAGATTAAGAAACTTACTGATATATATGATGTAGCAATACTTACTCATGTTATTTCAGAAGGTGAGATAATAGCCAAAGAAAATTATTTTAAGGCAGTACTTCCTAATGTTAAAGTTATTTCAGTTCCTAAAGGGACTAAAAAGGCTGATGCCGTAGATCCAAAAGGTAACATTTTAGTAGATGACTTTTTACCCAACTTAGATTATTGGCATGAAAAGGGTGGTATATCTATTAAGTTTTCTGACTCAGGAAAAGAATGTATATATCAAACAATAACCGATTTAAGTGAGTTATTAGAATTAAAATCATAGAAAGAGGTGAAACAATGAAAATAATGAATGTAAAAGGAACAGTAGATAGTCTTCCAAGTAAAGAGATAATAAGAAGAAAAGTAGTAAATACTCTTACAGATACCTTTGAAAAGTATGGCTATTTACCACTAGATACTAGTATTTTATGTTATTATGATTTATTAGCATCAAAGTATTCAGGTGGTAGTGAAATATTAAAAGAAGTATATACTTTAAAAGATCAAGGTGAAAGAACACTTGGATTAAGATATGACTTAACAGTACCATTTTCTAAAGTAATAAGTATGAATGCTGGTAAGACTATAAACTTACCATTTAAAAGATATGAAATAGGTAAAGTATTTAGAGATGGTCCAGTAAAAACAGGTAGAGCAAGAGAATTCTATCAATGTGATGTCGATGTATGTGGTATAGAAGGATCATTTATTGAAGCTGAAATGTTAATGATGACTATCGAGTGTTATAAAAAACTAGGTATAGAAGTTTATGTAGAAATAAATAATCGTAAGTTACTTGAAGGCTTTATTATATCGTCAGGTATTGATAAAGAGTTAACATCTAAAGTAATCTTATCCGTAGATAAACTTGCTAAAATAGGAGAAGATGGTGTTCGTGAAGAACTAAAAGAATACAATATAGCAAGTGAAAAATTAGATAATTTATTTAGTTTATTCAAGTGTAATATTAATGAATTAGATAATATGAATATTGATAATGAAGAATTTATCGAAGGTAAGAGTGAGATAAAAGAATTATTCTCATATATAGATTATTTAGATTTAAATGAATATGCTAGATTTACACCATATTTAGCTAGAGGACTTGAAATATATACTGGAACAGTATGGGAAGTATTTGATAAAAAGCAAAGATTAACTTGTGCTATTGGTGGTGGTGGAAGATATGATAAAATAATCACTAACTTTATCGACGATGGTAATAAATATCCTGCTGTTGGTATATCGTTTGGTTTAGTACCAATATGTGAATTACTTGAAGAATCTACTAGTGATAGTTTATATGATTTACTAATTATTCCAATGGATACTAATAAAGAAAGTTTATTACTTGCTTCTAAACTTAGAAATAATGGTATAAAAGTAATTATAGAAATGAATAAAAGAAAAGTAAAGAAAGCATTAGAGTCTGCTAATAAAAATAGTATACCATATGTTATTATACTAGGACAAAATGAAATAGATACAAATACTATAGAATTAAAAGATATGAATAATAGTAAAAGTATTAAAATAAATTTAGATAATACTAATGAAATAGTAGATATTATTAAGAATAAGCATTAATTATGCTTTTTCTTTTTTCCCCTTCATCCTGTAGTATTCCGGGGTATGCTAGAGCCTAAGGTCTCTAGCATAAAAAAATATAAGTAAGTATTTACTCACTTATATTTGTACATCTATTAATTTTTTCATCCCAATAAGCATGATGAAAATCATAGACAAGATTAGATATTTGATTAAAATAACTTGTATATTCAGTATAACCTCTGCTACTTAAAATAACCAAAACATAAGGATTATCATCAAATACAATAGCAGCATCATGAAGTGAATTATCAGACCAACCAGATTTATTAGCAATAGTTATACCATTAGGAGCACTAATTACTTTCCATGCAGATTTAAAATAATTAATAAGTTCATTACTATTACTAGTATTGGTAAGGTAATAATTATATAATTCCTCCATATATATAGCAGCATCATTAGCATTTAAATTACCCCATGGAGAATTAGTTTTATAGATAGAAGTAGTTCCCTTATTTTGCCAATACTCTCTAATATTTTGCACTTTATATCTATTATTTAACATAAGATGAGCAGCATTATCACTATGAATAACAGAATATCCCACTAATTGTCTTATCGTATAATTCTTATTAAATGCTGTATTTTTAAGAACTCCTGTTCCTTCACTATAATAATTAGAAGTATAAGTTAGTACTTCATCTAAATTAATATTACCTTTTTCAGCTTCTTCATATATGTATATAGCCTCAGGTGCTTTAATAGTAGAAGCTGCAAAAATAGGTTGATTAGCATTATATGATAAAGAAAAACCAGTATATAAATCTTTATATTTAAAAGCAAAGTTAAGATTAGAAGCATTCATAGCATCTTCAATCTGTTTACCAATATTTAATAAATTATCACTTAATTCTTCTTTAGGAATACTTTCTTTTAAACAATTAGTTATCTTAGTTACCCCATGAGCATCACTATCACTAGAAGAATTTTCTTCAATTACCAATTTAGTTTCCATTTTCTCAATTATTTGACTCTTTAAATCTTCATATTTATTAAGTTCTTTTTTATTATTTACAGCTTTATATACTACCCCTGATATTAAAAATAAATTCATTATGGACAAACTTATTATAAGCACTTTATTAGAAAATAATTCTTTACAACCTATAATAAAATATTTAACCAAACTCTTCATATCGTCACCACTATTATAATATTAGCATAAAAGGATTATATAGTCAATGAGACCATTATCACAAAATTAAAATTTAAAAAGAATATAAAAATTAAAAAGTACTTGAAAAAAGATGAATAATTTGATATCATTATAATAGCAAGGAATGGTAAATATGAAAGAAAAAAATAGTAATAAAATAAATAAATTTTTACTTGTAACAACTATCCTTAGTATGACAATACTTTTAATAGGAGGAACATTTTCTTATTTTACATTGTCAACAATGAGTAAAATGAATGCATTAGCAGTATCAGCAGGCAAAGTAAGATTAGGTTTAGGGGTTTCACCAGTATATACAGGTTATCCAATAATACCTTTAAAAGACGAGTATATAAGTGTAGCATATAAGCAAAAATGTAAAGATGATTTAAATCGCGGAGCCTGTCTAGCTTATGGATTAGAAGTATTCAATTTTGAAGAAAAATCAGAAATAGAAGGAATAATAGATTTTCATCTAAATGGATTAGAGAACCTAAGCTATATGGTATTAGATGAAAATGATAATGTTTATTTAGATATAACACACATTAATAAAGATAATCCCACTAATCTTTCTTTAGGAAAAACATTTACATTAGCAAAGGCAGTAGATGGAATAACACCTTCTAAAAAGTTTACATTACTAATATGGTTAACAGATAATAATGATATCCAAGATGAAACAGATGCCGGCAAATCATTTTCTGCTGATATAACATATAGAACATCAGAAGGAGGAAGACTAACTGCTAGTGTAGATGGAAAGCAAGCTGAAAACAGTGATCCATCTAATAATACCTAAGAAAATTAGAAACAAAAATATAATATCATCATAAAAATATAAAACAAACATATACTGTAACAAAAAACAGTTGACAGTATATGTTTTTTATGATAAAATACATAAAGAAAGCGAGGGATAAACATGGCAGTTAAAATTAGACTAAAAAGAATGGGAGCAAAAAAAGCACCTTTTTATCGTGTTATAGTAGCAGACTCTAGAAGTCCAAGAGATGGAAGATTTATCGATACAATCGGTACTTATAATCCATTAACAACACCAGCAGAAATCAAATTAAATGAAGAATCTGCAATTAAATGGCTTAACAATGGTGCAATACCTACTGATACAGTTAAAAATTTATTTAGTAAAGCAGGAATTATGGAAAAATACCATAATTTAAAGCAAGGTAAATAATGAATAATTTAGTAGAACTTACAGAGTTAATAATAAAAAAACTAGTAAAAGATTCCGAATCAGTATCAGTAAAAGAATTTGAGTCCGATGAAGATAACACCATTCTAATTGAAGTAATGGTATCATCAGAAGATATGCCAAAAGTAATAGGTCATGGTGGCAAGACAATAAATTCCATCAGAACTATAGTACAAGCAGCTTCATTCAATATGGACAATAAATTAGTTAAAATAAATGTTGACTCATACTAATAGAACCAAAGTGTTCTATTTTTTCTTTTACCTTGATTTTTTCTTTATAATATTTTATAATTAATATGGAGGCTAAATATGAGTAAAATAAAAAATATATATGCAAGAGAAATATTAGATTCCAGAGGCAATCCTACCGTAGAAGTAGAATTAACCCTAGAATCAGGAATAAAAGCAGTAGCATCAGTACCAAGTGGAGCATCTACTGGTAAAAATGAAGCATTAGAACTAAGGGATAATGATAAAAATAGATATCATGGTAAAGGTGTATTAAAAGCCATAAACAATGTTAATAATATTATAAAACCATTATTAATAGGAAAAGATTCATTAAATCAAGAAGAAATAGATAGAATCATGTTAGAAAAAGATGGTACTGAAAACAAAGAAGTACTAGGAGCTAATGCCATATTAGGAGTTTCACTAGCTAATCTAAAAGCTGCTGCTAAATATAAAGGTTTAGAATTATATGAATACTTAGGAAAAGAATACAGTATGCCAAAATGTATGATGAATATCTTAAATGGCGGAGTTCATGCTAGTAATAATCTAGACTTCCAAGAATTTATGATAGTACCAAATAAAGAAGAATACCAAGAAAACCTAAGAATGGGTTCAGAAGTATTTAATACTTTAAAAAATGTTCTAAAAGAAAGAAATTTATTATGTGGAGTAGGAGACGAAGGCGGTTTCGCTCCTCAAATAAATGATGCCAAAGAAGCTTTAGAGTTAATAAAAGAAGCCATAACAAAAAGCGGTTATGAATTAGGAAAAGATATAAATATTGCTCTCGATGTAGCAGCATCAGAATTCTATAATGAAGAAGAAGATATCTATTTACTAGAAGGAGTAAAATATACCAAAGAAGAATTAGTATCATACTATCAGTCACTAGTAGATAAATATCATATCATCTCTATTGAAGATGGAATGGCTGAAGAAGATTATGAAGGATGGAAACTATTAACAAGTAAATTATCCAATATCCAATTAGTCGGAGATGATTTATTTGTAACCAATAAAAAACTACTTCAAAAAGGAATAGACATGCATATCGCTAATGCCATCTTAATAAAACTAAATCAAATAGGAACTGTAACAGAAACCTTAGAAACCATAAAACTAGCTAGAGATAATAATTATAAAACAATAATATCTCATCGTAGCGGTGAAACAGAAGATAATTATATATCCGACTTTGCCGTAGGCCTAAACTTAGGTCAAATAAAAACAGGTTCAATGTCCCGCGGTGAAAGATTATCCAAATATAATAGATTACTTAGAATAGAGGAGCAAATCAAATGAAAAAATTAGTAGTATTAATAATACCAATCTTATTATTAACAGCTTGTACAAGTAATGAAGAAGATAAAATAGCCTATCTAGAATATAAAAATGAATTAGAAAAACAAGAAAAATTTAGTCCAGAAGATGAATTGGATTTTAATGTCTATTTCAATATCTCTAAAGAAGGAGAAGAAATAACTAACTATAGTATATTAATAAATAATCCCAAAGTAAATATGCATAAAGTAAAAGCATTATTAATACATAATTATATCATAGATGAAGCCTATCCATCTATAGGTATAATGGATGAACCAGTAGAATTACTAAAAGATAACAATAATAAAATAGAATTAAAAGGAAAAATTCAAACAAGTGAAGATATAAGTAATGTAAAATATAAATTATATATCGAATATACTACAGACGATGGTAAAGAAAATAAAATCTATTATGATGTAAAAAGAGGATAAATTATGACAAAAAGTATATAAAGAATATTATATACTTTTTTTGGTGATCAAAATGAAAGTTAAAGTAATAGATGAAGAACATGAAAAAGATCTAGAAAACAGTATAAACACCTTTATCAAAGAAAATACTATTGATATCATTGATATCAAACTATCAAGTTCATGTAGTATCTATGGTGAAGAACAAATATATTGCTTTACAGCCCTAATAATGTATACCGAAGTCAAAGAAGAATAACTTCTATATAATAAATATGGTTGATATCTTAACTTAAGACCTAAGGCTTAAGTTAACACTCTATAGACCTAAGGCTTAGAGTGACACAAAAGAAATGTCAAATATTAAATATTTTACTTTATATAAAATAATATTTGTGATATTATATATATAGGGTGTAAATATGAGAACAAAAAAAATATTTTTAAACATGATATGTGATATATTACCATATCTCTTAATCGGAGTAGTAGGAATTATCAAAATGGATGTATTAATAAAATACATCGGAGATGTCGGTAATGGCTACTATCAAACAATAAATCAAATAATATCTTATGTCTTTTTAGCACAAGCAGGCTTTTCTGATGCCGTAATATATAGTTTATATAAACCATTTGCTGAAAAGAATAAAGATGACATAAATGCTATTTATGGCGGAGCCAGAAAAGTATTTAGAATAATAGGTTTCATCATACTAGGAATAATCTTCTTAGTAACATTAGGACTACACTTATTCTATAACTTTGAAGAAGGTTATAAAGTATCAGCCTTAATATGTTTCTTTATCATATCAACATCATATCTAATATCATACTTTGGTAAAGGACAAACATATATGGCCGTATTAAGTGCAGCCCAAGAAAAATATGTCTATTCCCTAATATTTAATGGAGTAAAATTACTTTGTGATATCCTAATAGTAGTAGTAACTATCAAATTTAAAACATTAGAATCAATAGCAATAGTAATATTAGCTATGAAAATACTAGAAGAAATAATAAATAGAATAGTAGTCAAAAAGAAATATCCAGAACTACATGAAATAGCACGAAAAGATACCTCAATGGTAAAAATGACCAAAGACTTAGCTTGGACCCAATTAGGATATCTAATACTAAATAATGTTGACGCCTTATTACTAATGGGCTTCAACGGGCCTGTAATGGTTAGCATCTATACAACCTATAATTATATCTTAAGATTCCTAACCGAAATAGCATCTCGTGTCGAACTATCTAGTGTCTATTCCTTTGGTAATGTCTTTGCCAAAAAAGAAGAAAAAAGAGTATACCCTTTATTTAAAGAATATATGATGATGTTTATACTAATAGCCTTTAGTATGTGCTTAACATTCATGATTGGAATAAGAGGCTTCGTATCCGTATGGGTAGGTAAAGAAAACTATATCTTAGACTATATAACTGTAGTATTATTTACTAGTACATCATTTTTAAATATCTTATATTTCCCACTAGTAGCTCTAATAAATGCTGATGGCTTATTCAAAGATAACAAAAAACATATCTTTATCTGTGCCTCAGTAAATCTAATATTATCCATAATATTAATAAATTATTTAGGCATAAATGGAATATTACTAGGTACAGGAATAGCCTTCTTAGTAAATATAGCCTTAAAATCAAATCTAATATCTAAGAAGATAACTAAAGAAATAAAGCTATCAAATATCTTAAAATATTATATAATAACAATCATACTATTCATAGTACTATCAGTAGCCCTAAAACCAATAGAAAATTACTTCCTACTAACAGCAGGTAGTTTCATAACAACAATACTAAAACTAGGAATAATATTTATTATCATAACATTATTAACATCCCTTATCTTATATGCAGTTAGTAACGATGCCAAAAATCTATTCAGAAGATTATTAAATCTAATAAAAAGAAAACTAAAAAAATAGAGAATTACTTTTTCTCTATCTTTTCTTTTCTATATTCCTCTAATCTCTTAATAATATTAATCTTATATTTAGGATATGCTTTAAATATTCTTCTATTAAGAAATTTACTCTCAATCTTTTCTTTAATTTTTTCTTTAATCTCTTCCGTACTATCCTTATCAATCTTTGATAAACTATTCTTAAGTTTAAATGAAGCATACATCGAAATAATAAAGTCAATAGTAAAGATAATCAACAAAATCAAACTAATAATATTTAAAGTATTAGTATTAATCTTAAGTAATAAACCTTCAAAGAAAGGATTAGCAAAATAAACTAAGAAAGTACCAAGTACTCCAAAGAAGAAAGCATTATTAAGACAAACTCTTCCATTAATATTAAACTTTCTATTAGAATAATCCCACCATCTAGCCTTGAATATCTTTTCCATAACATAACTAACCATATATTCAATAAAAGAACATACTATTACTGCTAGTAAAAAGACTGTCAAAGGATTATCTTTATAATGATTTAAATAAAGAATCATTATAATACTAGAATATCCATATATAGGACAATAAGGCCCTAACATAAATCCTCTGTTAACAAATTTCTTATACTTAGGAAAAGTAACACATACCTCCATAGCCCATCCAATAAAAGAATATATTAAAAATAATATAAAATAAAAATAAAACTTATCCATATCTACCTCACTTAACAAGTATATCAAAAAAAGAACTTCATGTAAATACCTTGAAAAAAATATCATATTATTATATAATTAATGAGAAGAAGGTGTAATAATGAAAAGAATATTAACAGGATTAAAACCAAGTGGCGAATTAACATTAGGTAGTTTTATAGGTGGTATAAAAGGTACTATTGAAAGACAAGAAGAATATGAATCATTTCTTTTTGTACCAGACATGCATGCCATAACAGTAAGACAAGATCCTAAATTATTAAAAGAAAGAATAAGAAAAAATGTAGCCTTATATTTAGCCTGCGGAGTAGACCCAGATAAAAATATAATATATCTACAATCAGAAAATTTATATCATGCTAATCTATCTTGGGTATTAGAATGTAACACCTACATGGGCGAAGCATCACGTATGACACAGTATAAAGACAAGTCTAGTAAAGGAGAAAACGTAACTGTAGGACTATTTACATATCCTATTCTAATGGCTTCAGATATCTTATTATATGATGCTGACTATGTACCAGTAGGTATTGATCAAAAACAACATGTAGAACTTGCACGTAACATAGCAGAAAGATTCAATAAAATATATGGAGATACTTTCAAAATACCAGAACCATTAATACCAGAAGTCGGAGCCAAAATAATGGATTTACAAAATCCTACTAAAAAAATGAGTAAGAGTGATGAAACATATAAAGGAGTAATCCTTCTATTAGATGATGAAAAAACAATTAGAAAGAAAATAATGAGTGCCATTACAGATAGTGAAAACAAAGTATACTATGATTTAGAAAACAAACCTGGAATATCAAACTTACTAACTATCTATTCATCACTTAAAGAAATAAGTATAAAAGATGCTGAAGAACATTTCAAAGACTATAACTATGGTAATCTAAAAAAAGAAGTCGCAGATGTAGTTGTCGAAGTTCTAACTAATATTCAAACAAAATACAATAAATTAATAAATAGTACTGAGATAGATAACATACTAGATAAAGGAAAAGAAATAACCAATAAAATAGCTAAAGAAAAACAAGAAGAAGTATTCAGCAAAGTAGGCTTAGGAAGATACTAAAAGAATAGGAAATCCTATTCTTTTTCAATATATATATCTTTATTAATCTTAATATTATAATTACCCAATTTATCAAGAATATCACTAGTAACAAGAACATTATAAATAATATTATCTTCAAAAACTTTACTAATAATATGACTATCTCTAAGTATATAATCAATATCCTTAATATCACTATAACCAAAAGTAAGCATAATATCATATCCCTTAACCAAAGTAATAACATTATTATCTCTAATAACTTCTCTAGCAACTTTACCATAAGCCCTAGTAAGAGGGCCAACTCCTAACTTAACACCACCAAAATACCTAACCACAATAATTAAAGTATAATTTAAATTATTCCCAGTAATCTGATTAAGAATAGGAGCTCCTGCTGTTCTAGAAGGTTCTCCATCATCCGAAGACTTAATATCATTATCAATAACATATCCATAACAATAATGAGTAGCATTAGGATACTCTTTTTTAATTTTATCTATATAATCATTAACTTCATCCTTAGAATAAACTCTAAAAATAAAAGATATAAATTTAGAATACTTAATAATCTCTTCATATTTATCATTATCTTTAATACTAAACATAACATCACCATCATCATTGTATCAAACTTTCATCATAAAATCTAGTAGTATTTCTTAATTTTCTTCTTCTCCTATTGACTAAGTAAAAAATAATGACTATAATAAATAATTAACAAAATGAAGAAGGAAAGGAGTAATTTGAAAAAATTAATATTAATATTATTAGGTATATCTCTCTTACTAGGAGGAACTATTTTTATCATATATAAAAATAATAAAAATACCAAAGAAGAAGTAGTAGATATATTTAAAGAAGAAAAAGAAGAAGTAAAAGAAAATAAAAAAGAAGCCAAAACAACAAAAGTAATCGTTGACATAAAAGGAATGGTAGTAAATCCTGGTGTCTATGAAGTAGATAGTACTTCAAGAGTAAATGATGTCATATCACTAGCTGGAGGTCTTCTAGAAGGAGCAGACACTTCAAAAATAAATCTAGCCAAAGTAGTCGAAGACGAAATGACTATCATAATTTATTCAACTGAAGAAGTGCTAGAAAAATTTAGAGAAGAAAACTGTGTCTGTGAAAAATGTGATATTACTAATGATGCCTGTATTAGTAGTACCACTACTGATAATCAGTTAATAAACATTAATACTGCTGATGAAAAAGAATTACAAAACATAAATGGAGTAGGAGAAACAAAAGCAAAATCAATAATCGAATATCGTGAAGAAAATGGTTTATTTACCACTATTGAAGATATAAAGAATGTTCCCGGAATAGGAGACTCTCTTTTTGAAAAGATTAAGGCATATATTACAGTCTAAACATCTAATAAAAATAATAACCATTATAATCTTTATAATAACATTATTATATACAAACTACTATCCCTTTAAATCAAAGTATACAAAAGGTGATAAAGAATTTATTGGTATAGTAACCAAATGCGAAGTCAAAGAAGATAAAATAACTATAGAAATAAAAGCTAAAGAAAAACTATTAATAACATATAAATATCAAGATAAAGAATTTAATAATCTATCATATGGAGATAAAATAAAAGTAAAAGGAACATTAATAACCCCCAGTAAAAATACCAATCAAAATACTTTCAATTATCAAAAATATCTCTATCATAAAAAAATATACTATCTAGTCAAAGCTTCTAGTATCAATAAAATAGCTAACAATCATAATTATCTATATACTATCAAAAATACCCTTTATCAAAAAATAGATAAACTAAAATCATCAAACTATATAAAAACATTACTATTCTGTGATAATACCTTATCAAAAGAAATAAAAGAAAGCTATCGTACTAATGGTATATCTCATTTATTTTCTGTATCAGGAATGCATATAAATTTCTTTATAAGTATTATCTATCTTTATCTAAATAAAATAACTTATAATAAAAGAATAAAATATCTAATCACTAATATCTTTATAATCATATATCTAATACTCTTTCCCTCATCATCACTTTTAAGAAGTGCTGTTATGAGTATCTTATATAGCATAAATTATTTATTAAAACTAAAAATAAAGAAAATGGATATTCTCCTTCTAACACTAGGAGTCTCTCTTCTAATAAATCCCTTTATCATTTATGATTTAGGTTATATCTATTCTTATACCATAACATTCTTCTTAGTATTATCTAGTAGTACTCTAAAAAAGAAAAACAAAATAAATAAAATAATCTATATATCACTTTTATCATTCTTAGTATCAATACCTATAACCATATATAATAGTTATGAAATAAATATAATAAGTATCTTATTAAATATTATCTTAGTCCCAATAATAAGTATAATAATATTACCCCTAACAATATTAACATATATATTTCCTATATTAGATAGTATCTTATATTTATTTACTAATACTCTAGAAACAATATCATTATTCATATCAAAAATAAATATAACCAAAATAATATTTCCTAAACCAAGTTTATTAATAATAGTATTATATTATATAATATTTCTACTATCATATCAAAATAAAAAATACTTCTATCTAAATATTCTCTTATTTATAATAATCTATATATCTCCCTATCTAAATAGTAATTTTGAAGTAGTAATGTTCGAAGTAGGAGAAGCCGATTGCCATCTCATAAAATATCCCTATAACAAAAATACCATCTTAATAGATACTGGTAAAAATGAATATAAGATAAAAAATGAAGTAATATCATATCTCAAAAGTATAGGTATTAAAAAAATAGATTATTTAATAATAACTCATGGCGATGAAGATCATATAGGAGGCTCTATTGCTTTAATAAATAATTTCCAAGTAAAGAATGTCATACTAAATAAAGGAACATTTACTGACCTAGAAAAAGAATTAATAAAAAATCTAAATAAAAAGAAAATAACATATCAAATAAATATAAACAAAATAAACCTAAGTAATCATACCATATGTCTATTAAATAATACAAAATATAATAATGAAAATGATAATAGTATCATAACATACTTTACATATCAAAAATACAAATTCCTTTACATGGGTGATGCCTCTATAACTACTGAAGATAATCTTCTAGAAAATTATAATCTAAATAATATCTCCATATTAAAAGTAGGCCATCACGGTTCTAATACATCTTCAAGTAAAGACTTCATATCACAAATAAATCCCAGTATATCTCTAATCTCAGTAGGAGAAAACAACATCTATCACCATCCTAATAAAGAAGTAATAAATAACTTATCCAAAAGTAGAATCTATCGTACTGATATTAACAACATGACAAAACTAACAATAAATAGTAAAGGAATATTAAAGGTAACTACCATTACATAAAAAAGTCCGACAGTGTCTGACCAATTGCTATAAAATTGTTATTAACAAATAATATTATAGTGGTACAACTATATTAATTTACTATATCTAAAATGGCAACCGCTGGATGCCCAATTAAAATAATTATAACAATGAAATAAAAAAACATAATTACAAAATATTATTTAAAATAATAAAGATTTACTGTTTTATAAAAAAGGGCCTACAATGTCGGCCCAATTAACACGACATTATTATTGTAAATTGCTATCACTAAAAAAATATAAGGAGGTTTGATGAAAAACAACTATTACAATGAAATAAAAAAAGAACTTTTAAACAATGAAATATATAAAAGAGTAAAAGATTATTTTAAAAATAGAAATGAACTTAGTGCCTATTATAATGTAGGTAAAATACTTGTTGAAGCTCAAGGTGGTGAAGATAGAGCTAAGTATGGAGATGGATTAATAAAAGAATATTCATTAAAATTATCTAAAGAAATTGGAAAGAAATATAATAT
>CAKPIH010000025.1 GCA_934162325.1 uncultured Bacilli bacterium | reverse complement strand
AATGATGTTAAGAGAAGAGGTAAATTCTTGATGTTTGATTTAGATGATTATTATCTTTTGTCACATCTTAGAATGGAAGGTAAATACTTTTTTAAGACTAAAGATGATGATATTAACAAACATGAACATGTTATTTTTGACTTAAATGATGGTAGTGAACTTAGATATATGGATACTAGGAAATTTGGTAAAATGTATCTTATAAAAAAAGAAAATATTGATAAGATAGGACCACTAGTGGAACTTGGTCTTGAACCTTGGGATGATAATCTTACTAGTGAATATTTACTTGATAAATATAAGAAAAAAAAATTACCTATTAAGAGCGTTTTACTTGACCAAAGTATAATCGTTGGTATTGGTAATATATATGCTGATGAAATTTTATTTCTATCTAAAATTAATCCTTTGAAGAAGTGTAATTTGATTACTAGTAAAGAAGCTAAAAATATAATCAAATATACAAAAGAAGTTTTAGAGGCCGCTATTGAAAAGGGGGGAACTACTATTAGAACATATAGTTCTGTTGATGGGGTTCATGGTTTATTTCAAAATGAATTATTTGTTCATGGTAAAGATAAAGGTAATTGTCCTATTTGTAATACGAAAATTGAAAAGATTAAAGTTGGTGGTAGAGGTACTTATTATTGTCCTAAGTGCCAAACTTTACAATAATTTGACACTAGAAATGTAACCCATTTGGTTACATTTTATTTTTTTTATTGACTTTATTATTATATATATGGTAATTTAAAAGTGGTGAATTTTATGAATGACGAAATATTTAGATTATCTTTAATTGATGTAATGAACGAGGGGTTACTTAATGACTTTGTAAATGGTATTTTTGGTTATGATTTTGATACTAAAAAGGAAGAGTATGTCTATATTCAATATAAAGTATTAGGAGACAATATTATTCTTAATATTTATGATAATAAGAATAATAATAGATTTAAGGCTTATATATTTACTATGAATGATATTGATAGTGATGAAGATACTAAATATATTAATGTAAAAGAAAAATATGATAAATATAAGAATGGTAACAAAGAAAAAATTACTTTAATCGCTAGTTTACTTTTATCTAAGGATAATGATGAAAAAAAAGAGATTATTGAATCTCTATTTAGTGGAAAAATAAAAGACATTTTTAGTCATTATTTTCTTTAATTATTGGTTTTGTTTGATATTCTCTTTTAATAAGAGACATATCTGTAACTAAGGCATATATTTTGGTAGCCTTTAATTCTGTATCTAATATTTTAGATATATTTTTTTTATATCCTATAACTAAAGGTATTGATAATTCTTTTTTTATTTTATTTAAATATTCTTGACCTCTTCTAGTAAAACCTAATACTCTTATGTAGTCTATAGATATATTATGAGCTTCTTCTTTAGTAAAGCCTACCAGTATATGAAGAAGCATTCTAGATATTTTATTATAAGTATATCTTTTAGTTTTGATATTTTGAATTAATTCTTCATAGTTATTTGATATATAAATACTTTTTATTATTCTTGATTCAATACCTTCATCTACTGTTTGATATTTACTGATACTTGTATCTTCTGCTAATATTTTGTATTTTAGTATGTTATAATACTTATTCATATCTATTTTATAAAGATATTTTTTATCAAAGGGTATTAGATTATCTATGGAATTATCTGATAGATATAGTTTTCTGATATTTGATGCTGATGTTATGTTATTTAATACTTCTGAGCCATGATATGATGTTGTTCTTTTTATATTTATATATTTTATTGGGTAGTTATGTTTTTTTATTTGTTTTATATAAGATAAGGCTAATAGGTCATTTGGAGTATCTACTTTTATACTAGTTAAATCTTCAAGGGCTTTATTAGTAGATGTTGCATAGTTTAATCCTTGACTTAGATATTCTTTTACTTTGTCTTGATACTCTATATTATTTATTTGAATATCTGCTAGAAGTTCTAAGTCACTAATATTATCTCTTTCTGTACCAAAAACAAGAGTATCTATTTTTAAGGTGTTTAGAATACTAATGGCGCCTTCTGCAAAAAGGTCGGAAGACTGAGTTGAATAGACAAATGGTAGTTCTACGACTAAATCAACATTATTATCTAAAGCTATTTTTGTTTTATCCCATTTATTTAATAGTGAGATATTTCCTCTTTGTGTAAATGAAGAAGAAGTGACCACTACTAAAAGACTATTGGGATATTTTTCTTTTATTTTATTTATTTGATATAAATGTCCTTTGTGAAAAGGATTATATTCCGCTATTATTCCTATTACATGCATAATTATCACCGGTTATATAATATCATATTTAACATAATTATTCAAACATTTTTTATTAGGGAGGTTTTTTATTGTATTAAATGTCAATGTATGATACAATATTTCTGAAGTGAGGTTGTATGTGATGTATTTTTTAAATATTATTAATTCAATAGGGGATTCTTATCTTGCTTGGAAAAATGTATACAATATTATTGGTAAGATTCTTGTTATTATGATGGCTTATAAAACTTTATATTGGTTAATTGGTGTTTTCTTTACTAGGAAGTTTAAACCTGCTAAAAAGAAACATAAATATGCTATATTGATAGCAGCGAGAAATGAAAAAAATGTTATTGGTAACTTACTTGATAGTATTAATAAACAAGATTATCCAAAAGAACTTATTACTACTTTTGTAGTAGCGGATAATTGTACTGATAATACTGCAGAGATTGCTAGGAAACATGGGGCTATCTGCTACGAAAGATTTGATAATGAACATAAAACTAAAGGATTTGCTCTTCAATATTTATTAGAAAAAATAGGTGAAGATTATGGTAGAATGAGTTTTGAAGGATACTTTATCTTTGATGCTGATAATCTTCTTAATGGAAATTATATTTCTAAGATGAATGATGCCTTTGATTCTGGTGAAAAAATTATTACTTCTTATCGTAATACGAAGAATTTTGATGAAAATTGGATTGCTTCTACTTATGCTATTCACTGGATTAGATCGATAAGATGTAATCATAGAGCTAGGTCTGTTCTTAGACTAGCTACTAATATACAAGGTACTGGTTTCTTATTTGCTAGTGAGATAGTAAAAGATGGGTGGAAGTATACTTCTCTTACTGAGGATAGAGCACTTACAGCAGATGCTGTTGCACAGGGATATCAGATTACTTATAATGATGAGGCTATGTTTTATGATGAACAACCGACTAGCTTAAAGATTGCATTAAGACAAAGACTTAGATGGTCAAAAGGTCATTTACTTGCCTTCTGTGAAAGTGGTCCTTATTTATTTTTAAATATTTTCTTTGGTAAATTATTTATTAAAACTAAGTGGAGAGAAAATACTAAGAAAAATAATAAATCTTTTAAAGATATTATTCTTAGTATTATTGAATCTATTAGACATAGATTTGCTTCTTATGATACTTTACTTCAATTAACACCTTTTTCAGTATTTAATTTAGCTAAATGGATTATTGTTATTCTTATTATGGGAAGTTGCTACTACTACAACAATGGTATTAATAATATTGATTTGCTTAGTGGTGGTACTTATTTGGCTAAAGGTCTTAGAAATTTATTTTCAATTAAGATTTCAGTAGAACCTGGTATTAATGCTTTATTTATTGGAATGATTACTGCTATTTGGCTTAGATTATTCTATCGAATGGGTATGTATATACAGAATATGTGGGTAGCTGTTTATGTATTTATTATTGAAAGAAAAAATATTAAAAAGATGACTTTTAAGAAAAAAGTATTATATACTATTACTTGGCCAATATTTGATATTATTGGTAGATATACTACTTATGCAGCATTATTTATGAAAGTTACATGGAAACCTATACCACATGATAGTAAAGTTACTATTGATGATATTGATACTAATGTAAAAGAAAAAGTTCACTAAATTAAAGTGAGCTTTTTTTATACTTCTTTATCTTTTGAAGTAGATATCTTTTTGAAATAATTATATTTTAATGTTAAATCGTTTTTTCTTATAATGTAGTTTATATAATAATTTTTATCTTCTAATGATACTTGGTCTATGTATTTGTTATTGGTTACAGCTCCGCCATCAACATATACATTTCCATCATACCATGAATAATCACTAAAGAAGACTATGCCGTTGTAACTACTATTTAAAGCATCTTTTCCTATATAGTAATTAGGATGATATTCTAAACCTAATAGATTTATTATAGTAGGTAATATATTTAATTGTGATGTTACAGATGTTACTTTCTTTTTAGTATTTCCATTGTCCCATATAAAGAATGGAGTATGATTTATTAAATTATTACTTGTATCTTTATATTTATCTAATATTGTTTGATCTGATAGGGTATATAGATAATGATCAGTAAATACTACTATTACTGTATTGTCTATTAAATTCTTCTCAGTTAGTGTATTTATTAGAAGTTCAACCATATAATCTGTTTCTTTAGCTTGTCTTCTAGCACAATCTTCTTCACTCATAGTAGGTAGAACATAATCTGATGGAAGTTCTTCTAATCCTTGTTCTTTTAATATATCTTCAGTTACTAATTTTTTACATACACCTTTTTCTGTAGTAAATGGTAAGTGTCCTGAGTAAGTTATTATATAATCGGCAAATTTTTCTTCACTAAACATTTTTTCTCTAAATGTTTCATTTAATATTAATTCTCTATCTAATGTATAGGAATCATCTTTATATGTTCCTAGTTCTTTTAAACCATAATAGTTATCATAACCCCAGTTTTTATAATTTGTTGCTCTTGAATAATATTCTCCATCATTCATATGGAAGGCATTAACACTATAATTTTCATTTTTTAATAATTTTGCTAATGAATATGGGAATGAATTTTTATTAAATGAGTAAGCATTTTGAGTATATGATAGAGGAGTTATAAATCCTGTATTTACTGCAAACTCTGAATTAAAGGTTGATCCACCGCCATTATAATATGAGTAATGATTAGTAAAGTTAATAGAATTATTCATCATATTATATAGAGTTGGTGTATCTTCTTTGGTTATTAACCAGTTATCGGTTCCCTCTAATTGAAGAAAGATTACATTTTTATCTTTAAATTTTCCAGTATAACTTGTTTGATAATTTTCTTCTTCTTTATTATATTCTTCTTCAAGAAAAGTTATATCTTCTTCATTATCTGTTTTTTTAGCTTTAATAAATGTTATATAGAAATTTCTAACACTATATTCATATATTCCTGATACCATCATACTTTTATTGTTATCATTGAAATTTATATATATATTTCTTGGATTTCTCCAAGTACTCCATGTTAAGGCATCATTTGGTTTTCCTAAGAATAATGGAGTTATTAAATGAAGAATTAAAAATAAGAAAAATACTTTTATTATCTTTTTTAAGTCTGTTTTATTTCTTTCTTTAAATTGTTTTAATCCAAATATATAAGATATTATTATTACTACACTTGATATATATACCCAAATATTACAATTTAAGATAGCATCCATAAAGTAGTCTGAGCCTTCTCCTGCTAACATAATTAAACTAAAATCAAAGAATGTATTAGTCATTGAATAGTAGATATTGTTAGTTATAAATAAAGCAAAGGCTAATATAAAAAAGATTGTATATACTATCTTACCTTTCTTTTTTTCTAAAAATATAGATATTCCAACCATTAGGATTATATATGTAATAGTAAATAAACATGGTACTAATCTAAATATTCCATAGAAATGTATTTTGTATCCTAATATTTTAGTTATTATATCGATTAATATAAAAGGTAATGATATAATTAATATATAATAATATTTTAAAATAAAATCTTTAACTTTATTTTTTATTTCTTCTTGTTTAGCTTTTTTATTTTTATTTATATTTTTTTTATTCTTTTTTTGTTTTACTTCTTTTTTCACAGAAATCACCACTAATGAAATTATACTATATATTTAATATTTTGTAAATATTTGAAGAAAATTATTAATTTTAAGACAATTTTGGCTTAAAATTATTTTTTAAAGACCTGAGGCTTTAAAAATAGTGAGCAACAAAGTGCGAACTACTCTAAAAAATTATTAAAAAGTTATTTATTTTTTGATATTTATTTGGTATAATTTACTTAGAATAGAAAGAAGGGCGATTATGTTTAAAGAAATTATTGCTATTAGTAAAAATTATGCTATTGTTAAAATTGATAATGTTATTACTGATGATTTACTTAACTTAAATGTTGTTTTTGAAGAAAATAATAAAAAAATATTAGGTGAAGTAGAAGAAATTATGAACGGAGAGGCTAAAATTAGTTTTTTGGGAGAATTTCATGGAAGTAAATTTTATGATGGTATTATTAGAAAACCTAGTATTAATTCTAAAATTAGAATTATTAATGCTGATGAATTAGCAGAACTTACTGGGTATAATGATAATACTGCGATGATGTTAGGACTTTCTCCTTTGTATAATGATAGCCCTATTAAAATTAATATTGATGATATGTGGAGTAATCATAGTGCTATTTTTGGTAATACTGGTTCTGGTAAAACTTATGGTGTTGCTAGATTAGTACAAAATTTATTTACTATGCCTAATTATATTCCTTTTAATAGTATTATTTTTATATTTAATAATACTGATGAATATGATAGTGCTTTTAGTAGTATTTCTAGTTATAATTATAATTTTAATTATAAGATGTTTAGTACTGATACTGATAAAGGAGTTAATATTCTTAAATTACCTTTATGGTTACTTTCAGTTGATGATTATGCTAATATACTTGATGTAACTGATTATTCACAAATTATGATTATTGAAAAGATGCTTGCTTATGTTTCTTTATTTGCTAAAAATGATGAAGAATCTAATAGATATAAAAACCATTTAATTGCATCCGCTATTGTATCAGTTATGTATTCTAATCAAGTATCTGCTAGAATTAGAGACCAAATATTTTCTATTTTAACTGATTGTCATACACCTGAACTTAACTTAGATGTTGAAGTACCTGGGGTTGGTTATACTAGAACTTTTAGAAAATGTTTTGAAATTGATAGTCAGGGACAATTTGTAGAAAGAATTCTTATTACTGAATATATTAAAAAGTTTGTAGATAATGAGACTAAGTGGAATGAAGATTATGTACCTACTTTCTTTACAATTGACGATTTAGAAGTAGCTCTTAACTTTACATTAATATCTGAAGGACTTCTTCTTAATGAGAAATCTTATGCTGAAGCTACTGCTTTAAAAGTTAAATTACATACTATTGCTAATAGTTCTATGAGAAAGTATTTTGAATGTGATAAGTTTATTACTGTAAATGAATTTATATCTGATTTAATATTAGTTGGTAATAATAAGAGAGCACAAATTATTAATTTTGTATTAGAAAATATAGATGATAGATTTGCTAAAGCTCTTGTTAAGGTATATGCAAGAATTATCTTTAACTTTGCTAAAAAACTTCCTACTAGAGGTAGTATGCCAATGCATCTTATGCTAGAGGAGGCTCATAGATATGTTCAGAAGGATAATGATATTAATATTCTTGGATACAATATATTTGAAAGAATTGCTAAGGAAGGTAGAAAATTTGGTATATGTCTTGACTTAATTACACAAAGACCTACTGAACTATCTGAAACTGTTTTATCACAGTGTAGTAATTTCTTAATATTTAAAATTAATCATCCTAGTGATTTGGAGTATATTGAAAAGATGGTTCCTAATATTAGTAGTGATGTTATTGAAAAACAAAAATCACTTCAATCTGGTACTTGTGTTGCATTTGGTAAGATGATGAAGATTCCACTTATTGTAAAAATGCAACTTCCTAATCCAGAACCACAGAGTACAAATGCTAAAATATTTGACAAGTGGATGATACAGTGGAAAAGTAACTAGACTAAAGCCTTATAAATCAAGGCTTTTTTTATTTATCCACAATATCCACAGGGTTGTGGAAAAGTAAAGCTGTTGACTGTTGACAACAAAAATTGACAAAAATTGTGGAAAAGTCTTTTAAAGTCTTATTTTATATGGTATTATATTGTTGATAAGTTGTTGATAACTTGTTATTTTACCTGTTAATTAAAAAAAATATCTAGACAAAATTTTTTTTTGAGATATAATAAGATTAATGACAGATTTGATTAAGGAGGTTTTGATATGAATACGGATAATTTATGGAATGAATTTCTTGATAAAATTAAAGAACGTATTACTCCTTTATCTTATGATACTTGGTTTAAGGATACTAAATTATATAAGTTAGATGGTGGTACTGCCACTATTATTGTTCCTTTAGCTTTACATAAAAAACATTTAGAAGAAAATTATATTGATGATATTGAAGAAACTTTTAATTCTATTACAGGAACAAATTTTAATTTTAAATTTATTTTAGAAAACGAAATTAATGAAATTAGTGATAATAATGATGATGTTATTATTGGTACTTCTAATGAAAATATGGGAGTTCCACATCAAACTAGTGCTTCCGCTAATCTAAATAGCGAATATACTTTTGATAGTTTTATTGTAGGTAACTCTAATAGGTTTGCTTTTACTGCGGCTAGAGCAGTGGCGGAAAAACCTGGTAAAGCTTATAATCCTTTATTTTTATATGGTAAAAGTGGACTTGGTAAAACACATTTAATGCATGCTATTGGTAATTATATTATTCAAAATACTAATAAAAAAGTTTTGTATGTGTCAAGTGAACAATTTGTTAATGATTATATAGCAGCGGTTAGAAATAATGAGAAGAATACTTTTGATAAGATTGATTCTTTTAAGAATAAGTATAGAAATATTGACGTTTTAATTATTGATGATATTCAATTTTTGGGATCCGCTACTAAGGGACAAGAAGAATTTTTTCATACTTTTAATCAGTTACATGACTCAAATAAACAAATTATTATAGCTTCCGACAGATCTGTTGATGATTTGAAGATGTTAGAAAATAGGCTTATTACAAGATTTAATTGGGGTCTTACTGCTAATATTACTCCACCTGATTTTGGACTGAGAGTAGATATTATTAAAAGGAAGATAGCACATCAGGAAGCAGCGGAAGATATTCCAATTGAAGTTATTGAATATATTGCTAATATTAATGATTCTGATGTTAGACAGTTAGAAGGAGCAATTACAAGGGTTTTTGCCTATGCGCTGATGATGAACCATGGAGTTGTTACTTTAGATATTGCTATTGAAGCTTTAAAAGATAAAATTAGTGAACGTAGTGTATATAAAAATGATATCCATAGGATTCAAAGGATTGTTTGTGAGTACTTTAAGATAGATATTGAAGATTTAAAAGGTAAGAAAAGAAGTAAAGATATAAATTATCAGCGGCAAATAGCTATATACTTGTGTAGAATAATGACAAATGAATCGTATCCAAAAATGGGAACTTACTTTGGAGGTAGAGACCACTCAACTATAATAAGTGCATATCAAAAAATAGAGAAAGATTTAGAGACAAATTATCAGTTACAAACAGTAATTGAGGAATTAAAAAAGAGAATATAGTTGTTGATAGTGGATAAGTTTAAAGTTATCAACAAGTATTGTGGATAAGTAAAGGTATATAAAACAAGGGTAAAGGTGAGTTTTCCACAATATCCACAGCATAATAATAATAATATAATAAATAATAAAAGAAAGAGGATGATAAAAATGAAATTAGTCGTAAAGAAAGAAATATTATTAGAAAGTTTAAATAATACAGCAAGAGCAATATCTACTAAAAACTTAATTCCAATATTAACAGGTATTAAGTTTGATTTAAAGGATGATGGATTATATTTATATGCAAGTGATACTGATGTTTCTATTAGATCTTTTATACCAAAGGATAAGTTAACAAGTTTAGAAGAAACTGGTAGTATTGTAATAGGAGGTAAGTATATTGTTGAAATAATAAGAAAACTTCCTAATACAGATATATCTATTGAGGTTATTGATGGATATAAGATGATTGTTAGTACAGATAATACAGAATTTAATTTGAATGGTATTAATCCTAATGAATTTCCTAATTTAGATTTAGATGAAACTAAGGAACCTATTGTTATTAATAATGGAGTATTTAAGGATATTATTAATCAAACAGTATTTGCTATTTCACAAAGTGAAACTAGACCACTTCTTACTGGTATTAATTTTAGAATTAATAATGGTGAATTAGATGTTATTGCTACTGATTCATATAGACTTGCTAGAAAATTAGTAGCTATTGATAAAGTTGATGAAACTGATATTAATATTGTTATTCCTGGTAAAAACTTAGTAGAACTTACTAAAATGCTTGATAATGATGAAGAATCTTTAGAATTACATTTATTTAGTAATAAAGTTTTATTTAAATATGGTAATATTGTATTTTTATCTAGATTACTTTCTGGTACTTATCCTACTACTAGTGATATTATTCCTAAGAATTTTAATATATTACTTGAATGTTCTTTTAATGATTTATATAATATGATTGATAGAGCTAGTTTACTTACTTCTGATAGAGAAAAGAATACTATTAAGTTATCTTTAAAAGGTAATGAACTTATGATTTCTTCAAATAGTCCAGAGATTGGTAAGGTAGAGGAAAAAATTAATGTAGAAAATGATAAGAATATAGAAATTGCATTTAGTTCTAAGTTTATGTTAGATGCTATTAAGAGTTTTAATAAGGAAAAGATTGTTTTATGTATGAATAATGATAGTTCTCCTATTGTTATTAAGAGTAATGAAGATGATTCTTTGGTACAACTTGTTTTACCTATTAAGACTTGCTAATTTTGATTTATATTTGTTGAATAGATAAGAGATTGGATTCTTTTATCTATTTTTTTTGTGGTAAAACAGTATTTTTGATGATAGAAATGTTAAGAAAAGGAAAATTTTTGATAATTTACGACATGTTTTGACAAAAATCGACATGATCATATGCTTTAATACATGGTACATATTTTTATATGTGGAGAGGGGGATTTTATGAGAAATTATATTCTTACTGATGATGTTTTGTGCTTTACTTCTAATGGATATGGTACTTATGTTGTGGAGAAGAATAAGGATTTTTGTTTGAGTATTGATTGTCTTAAATTACTTAAATATGGGTGTAATTTTTATGGTAATTCTTATAATATTCAGAGGCAATTTGTTATTGATATTTTTAATTATTATATTAAGACTCCTATTATTGTATCTTCTTATAATATGATTATTTTCTTTCCTACATGTACTCCTAGTTCTAAGAAATGTATATGGCTTGCTTATAATAATATTACTAGATATGTTAAAGAAAGTAATGGTACAAAAATATATTTTGATAATGGTAAAGAGATGAATATTAAGGTACCTTATACTACGATTGATAATCAAATTACTAAGTGTATAAAGATAGAAAAATACTTAAATGGAATTATGAGAAAAACCGTTGAAAAATAAGGAAAAAATACATAGAAAATATGTGTTTTTTCTTTTAATTTTTATTAAAATATGGTATAATTATATATGTATAGGGGTACATGAGATTAGTAAAGGTGAAAATATGGGCAAGAAAATAACTTTATATTGAAATTACAAAAAATTTATTTAAAAAATTATCGTAATTATGATGATATTTTATTAGAACTTAATAATAATTTAAATATTATAATAGGAGATAATGCTCAGGGAAAAACTAATTTACTAGAATCTATTTATGTACTTGCTGTTACGAAGTCTTTTTTATCTATCAGTGATAAGAATCTTATTAATTTTAATAGTAGATATTCAATAATTAAAGGAATTGTTGATTATAATGGTTCTTATGATGAACTTGAACTATTAATTAATGAGAATGGTAAGGTTGTTAAGATAAATAAAAAAGAGATTAAAAAATTAAGTGACTATATTTCTAAGATGAATGTTATTCTTTTTAGTAGTGATAGTATTAGAATATTTAAAGATAGTCCATCTTGTAGAAGAAAATACTTTAATATTCAAATTAGTCAAATTAATAAGATTTATTTAGCAAATTTAAATAATTATAATTTAGTTTTACGACAAAGAAATGAATTTTTGAAGATTATTAATATTAATAAAGAGAGTGATATGAATTATTTAGATATTCTTAATGATAAATATATTGGTTTATCAATAGATATTTATAATTATAGAAGAAAGTATGTTGATTTAGTTAATAATTATATAGGTGATATATTTAGTTCTATTACAGGATTAGAAGGACTTAAGATGATATATACTTCTAATGTTAGTAATTTAGATAATGATATGTTTAAGAATAAACTTAAAAGTAATTTATCAAGAGAAATTCAGTATAAAATGACTTTTATTGGACCTAATAGAGATGATTTTTATTTTGATTTGAATGGAAAGAATTTATCTTTATATGGTTCAAATGGGCAAATAAGGAGTGCTGTACTTGCTCTTAAGTTAGCAGAAGTTAAATTATTTACGGATGTTTTATCTGATACGCCTATTTTACTTTTGGATGATATATTTAGTGAATTAGATATTGATAAGAGAAATAAGGTAATTAAATATTTAGATAATGATATTCAAACAATAGTTACTACTACGGATATTGAAAATATTGATAAAAATGTGAGAAATAAAGCTAATGTTTATAAAATAGAGGATGGGAATATTATTTCCCGGGAAATAATTTGATGCAGGAAGGTGATAAAAAATGAATAGTAATGAACATTATGATGCTTCGGATATTCAAGTATTAGAAGGACTTGAAGCAGTAAGAAAAAGACCTGGTATGTATATAGGTAGTACTAGTGAGAAAGGATTACACCATTTAGTTTGGGAAATAGTAGATAATGCTATTGATGAGGCTTTAGCAGGATATTGTGATGATATTGAAATAATTGTTAATAAAGATGGTTCTGTTACTGTTAAAGATGATGGTAGAGGTATACCTGTTGAAGTACATCCTAAGACAGGATTATCTACTGTTGAAACAGTATATACAGTATTACATGCTGGTGGTAAATTTGGTGGTGGTGGCTACAAAGTATCTGGTGGATTACATGGTGTTGGTGCATCGGTAGTTAATGCTCTTAGTAAATGGGTTGAAGTAACTGTTTATAAAGAGGGGAAAGTTCACTATATTAAGTTTGCTAATGGTGGACATACTGTAGAGCCTTTAAAGGTAATAGGAGAATGTAGTGAAGATAGAACTGGTACAACAGTAACTTTTATGCCTGATGATGAAATATTTAGAGAGACTACTACTTTTAATTATGAAACATTAAAAACTAGAACTAGGGAACTTGCTTTTTTAAATAAAGGACTTAGAATTATTCTTATGGATGATAGAACAGGAGAATCTGATACTTTTGTTTATGAGGGGGGTATTAAAGAGTTTGTTGCTTATGTAAATAAAAATAAGACCCCTATCCATGAAGATATTGTATATGTTGAAGGAATGGAAAATGATATTTCAATAGAAGTTGCTCTTCAATATAATGATGGATATAATGCTACTGTTTACTCTTTTGTTAATAATATTATTACTCCTGAAGGTGGTACACATGAAGATGGTGTTAAACTGGCTTTAACTAGAATTATTAATAATTATGCTAAGGCAAATAAAATACTTAAAGATAATGATGAACCTCTTAGTGGTGATGATGTTAGAGAGGGTATAACAATGATTATATCTGCTAAAGTACCTGAACCTCAATTTGAGGGACAAACTAAGACTAAACTTGGTAATAGTGAAGTTAGAAAAGTAGCTGCTAGTATATTTGCTAAGGCATTTGAGAGATTTTTAATGGAGCATCCTAATGATGCTAAAATTATAATAGAAAAGTCAATGACTGCTGCTAGGGCTAGAGTAGCTGCTAGAAGGGCTAGAGAGTTAACTAGAAGAAAAGGTGGACTTGAAATTACTAATTATTGGGGTAAACTTACTGATTGTTCTTCTAAAGATGCTACTATATCAGAAATGTTTATTGTAGAGGGAGATTCTGCCGCTGGTAGTGCTAAGATGGGAAGAGATCCTATTACGCAGGCTATCCTTCCTATTAGAGGTAAAATACTTAATGTAGAGAAGGCTAGATTAGATAGAATTCTTGCTAATGAAGAGATTAGAACGATGATTACGGCTTTAGGTACTGGTATTGGTGGAGAATTTGATATATCTAAGTTAAGATATTATAAGATAATTATTATGACTGATGCTGATGTTGATGGAGCACATATTAGAACATTATTACTTACTTTATTTTATAGGTATTTTAAGCCATTAGTAGAAAATGGACATATATATGCTGCACAACCACCTTTATATTCAATTAAACATGGTAAAAATATTAAATATGTACTTGATGAGGCGGAAAGAGATGAATATTTAGCTACTTTACCTCTTAATACGAAGTATGAAATTGGTAGAATGAAAGGTTTAGGAGAGATGAATCCTGAAGAACTTAGAGAAACAACAATGGGTATTGATAAGAGAATATTAAAACAAGTTACTTTAGATGATGCTATTCTTGCTGATGAAACATTCCAATTACTTATGGGTGAAGAAGTTGAACCTAGAAGAAAGTTTATTGAAGATAATGCTTTATTTGTAGAGAATTTGGATATATAGGAGGTTTATGATGGAAGATAAGAATATAGATAAAAATTTAAATATAGAAGATATGGGTGAGGATAATAATCATGAAAGAGATAGAAAAGTAGCTGTTAATATTGTTGGTGAAATGAGGAAGTCTTTCCTTGATTATTCGATGAGTGTTATTGTTGCTAGAGCTCTTCCTGATGTTAGAGATGGTCTTAAGCCTGTTCATAGAAGAATTTTATATACTTTATATGAAGAGGGTATGACTCCTGATAAGAAATATCAGAAATCTGCTAATGCTGTTGGTGCTGTTATGGGTCATTATCATCCACATGGTGATTCTGCTATTTATGAATCTATGGTAAGAATGGCACAAGATTTTACTTATCGACATACTCTTGTTGATGGACATGGTAATTTTGGATCTATTGATGGTGATGGTGCTGCTGCTAGTCGTTATACTGAAGCTAGACTTGCTAAGATATCGATGGAACTTTTAAGAGATTTGAATAAGGATACTGTTGATTTTTCGGAAAATTATGATGGTCAGAGAAAGGAACCTGTTGTTTTACCTAGTAGATTTCCTAATATATTAGTTAATGGTAATATGGGTATTGCTGTTGGTATGGCTACTAATATTCCACCACATAATTTAGGTGAAGTTATTGATGGATGTGTTGCTTATATTGATAATCCAGAGATTACTGTTACTGAACTTATGCAATATATTAAGGGACCTGATTTTCCTACTGCTGGTGTTATTCTTGGTAATAGTGGCATTAAAAGGGCATATGAGAGTGGTAGAGGGGCTATTACTATTAGAGGTATGGCTACTGTAGAAGAAGCTCATAATAAGCACAGAATTGTTATTACAGAGCTTCCATATCAAGTTAATAAGAAGGCTTTGATTCAAAGAATTGGTGAACTTGTTAGAGATAAGGTTATTGATGGTATTTCTAATTTAAGTGATGAATCGGCTTTAGAGGGTATTAAGATTGTTATTGATGTTAAGAAGGAGGCTAATGCTAATGTTGTTTTGAATAATTTATATAAGCATACACAGCTTCAAACTTCTTATGGTATTAATTTTTTAATGCTTGTTGATGGTAGTCCTAGAACTCTTGGTTTAAGAGAGATTATTGAGAAGTATATTGATCATCAGAAACATGTTATTTATCGTAGATGTCAATTTGATTTAAAGAGATATAAGGATAGATTACATATATTAGATGGTTTAAAGATTGCTCTTGATAATATTGATAGGGTTATTAAAATTATTAGAGAGTCTGCTGATGATGATGAGGCTAAGGCTGGACTTATGTCTAATTTTGCTTTATCAGAAGTTCAATCTCAAGCTATTCTTGATATGAGATTGAAGAGACTTACTGGTCTTGAAAAATCTAAGATTGAAGAAGAGATTGCTGAACTTGAAAAATTAGTTAAGGAATTAGAAGAAATATTAGCTAGTGAAGAGAAGATTCTTGAGGTTATTAAGACTGAAATGCTTGAAATTAAAGATAAATATGCTGATGAGAGAAGAACACATATTGATATGACTGCTATTGATTATATTGAAGATGAATCTTTAATTCCTGTTGAGAATGTTGTTATTACTTTAACTAATAAGGGGTATATTAAGAGATTACCTGCTGATACTTATAAAACTCAAAATAGAGGTGGTATGGGTGTTAAAGGTATGGCTACTAATGAAGAGGATTTTGTAGAGCATTTGATTAATGCGACTAGTCATGATTATATTCTTATGTTTACTAATAAGGGTAAAGTATATAGAATTAAGGGTTATGAGATTCCTGAGTACAGTAGACAATCTAAGGGATTACCTATTATTAATTTGTTATCTTTAGATAAAGATGAAAAGGTTACTTCTTTATTGAAAATATCTAATGATGATGAATACAAATGTTTAGTGTTTGCTACTAAGAGTGGTTTAATTAAAAGGACTGATATATCTGAATTTGATAGTATTAGGACTAATGGTAAGAAGTTTATTACTTTAAAAGATGATGATGAACTTGTATCTGTTAAGAAGACTACTGGTAATGATGAGATATTGATGGCTTCTTCTAATGGTAGAATGGTTAGATTTAATGAAAGTGCTGTTAGAATTATGGGTAGAAGTGCTTCTGGTGTTAGAGGTATTAATCTTGATGGTGGTATACTTGTTGGTATGGAGATTGTTGAACCTAATGAGTATGTACTTGTTATTACTGAAAAGGGTTATGGTAAGAAGACTCCTGTTGATGAATATAGAATTACTAATCGTGGTGGAAAAGGTGTTAAGACTGTTAATATTACTGAAAAGAATGGTTCTATTGTATCATTTAAGACTGTTGATGATAGTAAGGACCTAATGATTATTACTGATTCTGGTATTATTATTAGATTGGCTGTTGATAAGATTTCTACTATGAGTAGGGTTACTCAAGGCGTTAAACTTATTAATTTAAAAGAAGATAGTATTGTTAGTTCTACTTCTATTGTTGATAGAGAAGAAGTTGATGATGATAATATTACTGATGAAAATATTGAAAAGGAAAGTGAATAGCTTTCTTTTTTTTTACTTCGAGCTATATTATATCTCTCAGTGTACATTAAAGCCTGTAGTCTTTAATGTAAAAAATGAAGCCTTGATGTCTTCATTTTTATATTTTATTTCCCGGGAAATAATTTTTATTATTAATTTCTAATCATAATTTAGTAATTGTTAATTTTATAAAATCTTTTAATATATATAGTTTGTAGCCAAATAAACATACAAATGTATGTTTATTTGGCTATATTGACTATATTTTTGAATTGTTATATAATACCTGTTGATACAACATTAAATGGTGGAACCAAGTCAGGGACGGAAGTCAGCAGCTTTAACGCTTATTTAGTGTGTGTATCTTTTTTTTATGCCTGTTGATAGATTAAAAAGATTTTATGTTTCACGTGGAACATAGAATAATAATTAGATAACTAACTTCATGTTCCACGTGGAACATAGGGTTGGTTATTTTTTATTTTGAATTATTTAATAATTTTAATTGATGTGATTATTTATATTTCTATATTTTAATTATGCTTGTTTTTATGTTTCACGTGGAACATTGATTATCCACAATTAAATAATCGTTTAAAAATAAACTTATTTAAATTTTAAATAGAATTATTATTTATATTTAATAAATGTATTTCTAAGATTATCTATTAAAAAATTTCATGTTTCACGTGGAACATAGATTATCAACAATTAATTAATATATGTAAAAAATATATTAAATCAGCCATTAAAAAAAAATAATATATTATTTAATAGAAATAAGTTTTAATAAAAGTTAATAATATATTAATTAGAAATATTTTGTATATTAAATAATAAATAAAATTTTAAAGTAAACTCTATGTTTCATGTGGAACATAGAGTTATCAACAAGATTAAAAAAATATATAATACATATAAGATTAGAATTTAATTTATAAAAACATTAACTATATTAAAAAAATATTATTTTATTATATAACTAATTTTATATGTTCCACGTGAAACATGAATCTATCCACAATTTTTTT
>CAKPIH010000024.1 GCA_934162325.1 uncultured Bacilli bacterium | reverse complement strand
CAAACCCTTATAAAATCTAGTAAAAATTGATTTTTAAATTTATAAATTAAGTCAGTGGCTAATTAGGTATGAACCGAATGCTCTAGCCAACTGAGCTATCTCGCCGTCAAATGTAATATAATTATATTACATTTTTTTTATTTTGTCTAGTACTTTTTGATTATTTGTATAATTCTTTATTAAATAATTCTAAATTATTATTCATTATCGTTACATAGTTCTCATTTGAGTTACTAACATTACCATCAATAGACTCCATAGTATTAATAGTAACAAGTTCAACACCATAATTATCAATCAAATTTTTACAAGTATCGTTAGTGGTTTCACTAGCAGAATATATATATTTAATTTGACCATTTCTAATTAATTTTTTAACTTCACTAATAGTATTTTCATTTAATTTATCATCTTCTTCAAGTGATATAACATTTAAATTATATTTTTCTAAATATTTAAATAAGTTAGAATCTACTACTACTGTTTTATATGGAGCAAGACTAATAGCCTCTTTCATATCAGCATCTAATCTTGAAATATTATATTTTAATTCTTCATATTTATTTTCGATACCAGTACCTTCATCATTAGATATTAAATATGGATTAGAAATGTATTCTAGAAGTCCATTCTTAGTATTTTGTGCCATCATCAAGTAGTTATAAGGATTAAGCCAAAGTTCTGCAATATTATTATCATAATTCATACCCATAGATACATCTATAACTTTCAAATTTTTATTATAGTTAATCATCTTAACAGCAAAATCTCTTTCTCTATCTAAACTATTAAATACAAACAAGTCAGTATTAGAATATTCTTTTAATTTCTTATCTGATAACTTAAATTCATTAGTATCAACACCAGCAGGATAAATACTATTAACTTCAGCATGATCACCGTATAAACTAGTAATTAAATATTTAATAGGATATATAGTAGTATATATTTCAATATCTTCCATACTATCTTTAGTTATATTACATCCAGATAATATAAATACTCCTAATAACAGTAATAATAATTTAATTTTTTTCATTTTCATAATTCCTTCTTTCATTCTTCTTACTATATTAATATTACTATATTTTTATTTTTTTGTAAATAATATTGATAAAAAAAAATTTATATTGTATAATTAAATAAGTAATAGATAGGAGAGTAAGTATGAAAGATATAATAAAAAATAATAGTAAATTCATAATAGTTATGTTATTAGTTATTGTCTTAGGAGTAGTAGGAGTAACCGTAGCTATAAAAGTAGGTAATTTTAACCCTATTGCTATAAATACTACTACTGGTAATATATCTGCAACTATATCTTATGATAGTTCAGTAAATAGTAGTACAGTTACAAGTACTGGTAAAATGCTTCCAATAGAGGATTCCTTAGTAACAGGAACATCAGTTACTGATGCTAGAGTTTTAAAAGTAAAATTCACAGTAACTGGTAAATCAACAAATCCAGCAAATTCTATATATGATATATCTCTTAGAAATATAACTATGGATGATGCTCTAAAAGATAGTAATATAAAATGGCAATTATATAAAAATAATACTTTACTATCTAGTGGAGATTTTTCTCCAACATTTGATGTAATGGAAAATAATAGAATGGTACTTACTAATACTCAGCAAGACTTAACAACAACAGCCTCTACCTATGTATTTTTAATGTGGATTAGTGAATCATGCACCGGAGATATTTCTAATTGTACCAATAGCGATAATCAATTCAAATATGTAGGAAAATCATTTTCATTTAATATTAAGCTAGAAACTGCTACTAAAACTAAAAAGAACTTAACCAGAAAAACATCAGCAGCAGGTACTATAACAACTTTATATAATAACGCTACCAAAACACCAGTAACAAATAACAGTATAACTTATCAGTATGATACTACTCATAGTCTTATGAAAGATGTAGGCGGTAACATTAGATATTATGGAGCATCTCCAAATAACTATATATATTTTAATTGTTCAAATTACTCTAATCAATCTTCATCAACATGTGAAACATGGCGTATAATAGGAGTGTTTGATGGTAAATTAAAATTGATAAGGAACAAATCTATAAGTGGCTATTCCTGGGACAATAAGAGTAAATCAACCGGAGCAGAAGGTAACTATGGTAAAAACGACTGGACAGATGCTAGATTAATGAAATTATTAAATCCCGGCTATGAATCAGAAACTACAGGTGGAAGTTTATATTATAATGCAAAAAGTGGTAATTGTTATGCAGGCTCAAATAACGCTACAAGAACATGCAATTTTACTTCATCAGGCATAAAGAATGCTATAACAAGGAATATGATATCAGATAATAACTATTCATTACTAGGATGGGATAGTTCGGAAGTATATTCAGATCAAATATATGAATATGAAAGAACAGCAGGAGAAGTATATTCCGGAAGACCAACGTCATGGACAGGCAAGATAGCCTTACCATATCCAAGTGACTATGGTTATGCTGCAGATTTAAGTAAATGTAGTCAAAACTTATATAATTATAGTAATAGTACCTGTACAACAAATAACTGGATAAAGTCAATAGTTAGTAATGATGGAAGTGGTATTGGTTGGTTTTTAATTCCATTTACTGGTACTCCAATGGGAGTGTGGATTGTTAACTCGAATGGTATGATTATGCCAACCGGCGGGCCTCAGTCACCAACTCTAGCATTTGCCGCTTTAGAAGTTGCCCCTGTACTTTATTTAAATTCTAATCTTAGTTTAGGATCAGGAAAGGGAACTAGTACAGAACCATATAAGTTAGTAGTTTAACATAACTAATAAAATTATCATAGTGATAGTTTTATTAGTTTTTTCTTGATATTAAGGGGGATTTATTATATAATATTTTAGAAAGAAGGAAGATTATGAAGACAGATGATTTTGATTATTATTTACCTGAAGAACTTATTGCTCAAGTACCATTAGAGCATAGAGAAGAATCTAGACTATTAGTACTCGATAAGAATAATGGTGATATGGTTGATGATAAATTTTATGATATAGTTAATTATTTGAATAAGGGAGATGTTTTAGTACTTAATGATACTAAGGTTATGCCTGCTAGATTAATAGGAGAAAAAGAAGATACAGGAGCTGTTATTGAAGTATTACTACTTAAGAATATTAATGAAGATAACTGGGAATGTTTAGTTAAACCTGCTAAAAGAGTTAAAGAAGATACTATTGTTTCTTTTGGTAATGGTAAACTTAAGGCTAAATGTACTAAGATAGGAGAAGAAGGCATTAGAGAATTTACTTTTATATATGATGGTATTTTTTATGAAATATTAGATGAACTTGGTACTATGCCACTACCTCCATATATTAAAGTTAAATTAGATGATAAAGATAGATATCAGACAGTATATGCTAAAAATATTGGTAGTGCTGCTGCTCCTACGGCAGGACTTCACTTTACTAAGGAATTATTAAAAGAGATAGAAAATAAAGGCATTACTATTTGTTATATTACTTTACATGTAGGACTAGGTACTTTTAGACCAGTAGCAGTAGAAGATGTTACTAAGCATAAGATGCATAGTGAATTTTATAGTATGACTAAGGAAGTAGCGGATACTCTAAATAAGGCTAAATTAGAAGGAAGAAATATAATAGCAGTAGGTACTACTACTACTAGGACATTAGAAACAATTATGAATAAATATGATACATTTAAAGAGTGTTCAGGATGGACGGATATCTTTATTTATCCCGGATATGAATTTAAAGGTATTGATGGACTTATTACTAATTTTCATTTACCTAAATCTACATTAGTAATGTTAGTATCAGCTTTTGCTAGCAAAGAAATAATATTAAATGCTTATAAACATGCAGTCGAAGAGAAATATCGTTTCTTCTCCTTTGGAGATGCTATGTTTATCCATAAATAGAGGTGATAATATGAATAAGAAAAAGAAAATACTTTTAGCAGGAGGTATTGCTGTTCTTATAATATTAGTGGCAGTTTTTATCTTTCTAAATAATAATAAAAATACAAAAGATATTAAATATTATGATGCATATGTTAGCATTAATCCAATTGTCAAACTAACCTTTTCAGTAACTTGTAAGAAAAATGAATGTAGTAACCCAATTGTTACAGATTTTAACTTATACAATGATGACGCTAAAATCATTTATAAAGATATTAATTTTAAGAAACTAGAACTTTCTAATGCAATTAATAAAATTATAAATGTAGCTAAAGAAAATAATATTGCTTTCGATAAAGTTAATTATTATTCTAATTGGAATAATAAAAAGTATTTAGAAAATAATGAATATTTTGATATTTTAAATATAGAAATTATGAACAGCACTAAACTTGATAAAGTAATAAAGGATAAAAATATTAAAAATAAATATACTGTTTCCTTTGACAGTGATGGTGGAAGTGCTATACCAGATCAAATTGTAGAAGAAAATGATAAAGCTATTATGCCAGAGAATCCTACTAAAGATGGTTATACTTTTATAGAGTGGCAATTAGAAGGGAATAAATATGATTTTGATAGCGGTATAAATAAGGATATTGTACTTAAAGCTATATGGAAAGAGAAAGTTAATGATAATGATAATAGAAGTAATAATGATTATGTAAAAGAGTCTAAAACTTCTTCTAACGATACTACTGAGGAGACTCCTATTAAATATAATTACACAGGTAAGTATTATTGGGAAGATAGATATATACAGCTTAATAGTGATGGTAGTTGTATTGTTAATCCTACCGATGTTGGTACTGCTGGTAGCGTGAATGGTAATTGTACTTATAGTATGGATCTTTGTTCCAATCCTAATGCTTGTGAAACACAAATTACTAGGATTGAGTTTTGCGATGATGGTAATTACGCTATGGAAGGAACAATAGATAGTTCCAATAAAATTTCTTTTATTGTTGGTGTGTTTCCAGATACAGGGGAATTTGATAAAATCATTTTTATAAAATAAATGATAGAAAATTATTTACAAACTACTAAAATTATTATATAATTTAGTAGTAATGCCAGCCTGGCGGAATGGTAGACGCGGTAGACTCAAAATCTACTACTAGTGATAGTGTGAGGGTTCAAGTCCCTTGGCTGGTACCAAATATGTATATAAATCTAACTAATATGGTTAGTTTTTTTTTCTTTTCATATTAAAAAAATGAACTAAAAAAGTATGACCGGCCGAAAACCGGCCGAAAACCGGCCGAAAACCGGCCGAAAGAGTTGATATTTTTAAAATATTTGTGTATAATAATACCAGAGGTGATAAAAATGATGTTTATCGAAAATGAAAATACTGAGTTAAAACAAGAATTAACCAAAGATATAAAAAAAGAGATAGTAGCCTTTGCTAATTCTGGAGGTGGCAATATTTATATTGGTATTGCAGATGACGGAACAGTAATTGGAATAAAAGATATTGATGAAAATATCGAAGCTTTAAGTGGAATGATTAGAGAAGGAATAAAATCAGATTTAACTTTATATACTAAAATAAGTATGGAGAAAATTGAAGATAAAAATGTTATACTTATAAAAGTTATGGATGCTCCTAACAAACCTTATTATTTAGCAGATAAAGGTTTAAAATCGTCTGGAGTTTATCTAAGATACGGAAATACTAGTATTCCTGCTAGTGAAGAAAGTATTAAAAAGATGATTTTTGATACTCAAAATCAAAATTTTGAGACCATGGTATCTATTAATCAAAAATTACATTTTGAGTATATAAAAAATATTTTTAAAAAACACAATATTGTTATGGATAAAAGTAAAATGAAAACATTAAACATAACTAATTTAAGTGGTAAATACACTAACTTAGGATTATTATTATCTGATGAAAATCCTTATACCATTAAATGTGCTATTTTTGTAGGCAATAATAAATTAGAATTTAAAGATAGAAAAGAGTTTTCCGGTTCGGTATTAAAACAGGCAAATGAAGTTTTTGAATACGTTAATTTATATAACAAAACAAAAGGAAAAATTATAGGACTTGAAAGAATAGATAATATGGATTATCCAGAATATGCAATTAGAGAAGCTTTACTTAATGCAATTATTCATCGAGAATACAATTATAGTGGAAGTATTCTAATTTCTCTATTTGATGATCGAATTGAAATAACCTCATTAGGTGGTTTAATAAAAGGCCTTTCTGTAAATGATTTATATTCAGGCGTATCCGAGACAAGAAACCCTAATTTAGCCAACATTTTTTATAGATTAAAATATGTAGAAAGTTTTGGTACAGGTATAGAAAGAATATTTGAGTCATATGAAGAGTATAATAAAAAACCGGTCTTAAAGAATACCGACAATTCATTTAAAGTTATTTTGTACAATACTAATTATGTTTATGCTGATGAAGAAAAGACAAATGAAGTCGTTGACTTGTCACAAGAAGATTTGATTGTTCAATATTTGAAGAAGAATGGTACAATTAATAGGTTGATAGTAGAGCAATTACTAGATATTTCAAAATCAAGATCTAAAGAGATATTAAGTAAAATGGTTGAAAACAGAATTATTAAATCAGATGGAATAGGCAGAAATACATATTATACATTAAGATAAAATATTTGTTTGTAAGAGAAAAAGTTAACTACTAGTTTTTTCTCTTTTTAATTGCTTTATTTATAAGGAATTATATTTAAAATACACGAACAGTTAACTTGTATATTAAAATTATAAAATTGAAAAAAATCAAATAAATAAGAAACAATATATTTTATAAAATAAGAAAAAATAGAAAAAATAATTTACAAATAAAATTAATAAAAATATATATAAAGCCTTTAAATATAAGCGATTATACAATATAAGATACAAAAATAATAATTTGATAAAAATATAAAAAATACAAAAAACATAAAAACAGAAAAAACAAAAAAACTAAAAAAACAGAAAAAATGTAAAAAATAAAAAATACGAACAAAAAGTATTGACAAAGATCTTTCTAGACTATATAATGGTATCTGTAAGGTAGGAGGAAGAAGTATGGTTGAAACTGAAGAAAAGTTAGAAACTATTGAAGTGGTTAAAAGAAATGGTAAGAAAGTAGAGTTTGATGGAACTAAAGTTGCTCTTGCTATTAAGAAGGGCTTTGATAGTATTTTAATTGAAGAAGATGAAAAAAAATATAGTGAGAAAGATATTCAAAAAGTATATCAAGCAGTTATTAAAAAGATAGCTAAAGAATATTTACCACTAGGAAAAATAAAAATAGAGGAAGTTCAAGACTTGATTGAAGATATGCTAAAAAAATATGATTATATTGATGTATATGAATCATTTTCAGAATATCGTCAAAGAAGAGCAGCAGCTCGTATAGCTTTTAGAGATGATAAAATTCAAGCTAAGCTGCAGAAGAGTATTGAAGGACTTGGACTTAAGTCTGCGAACGAAGAAGATAGTAAAAGAGAGAATGCTAATATTGATGGTAATTCTGCAATGGGTACTATGTTACAATTTGGTAGTACTATATCAAGAGTATTTACTGAGACATATTTAATGAAAAAGAAATTTGCCGAAGCTCATGATAATGGTGATATTCATATTCATGATATGGATTTTGAAGCTATGGGTACTACTACTTGTATGCAAATAGATTTGAACAAATTATTTAAAGGTGGTTTTTCTACTGGACATGGACATCTTAGAGAACCTAAAGATATTATGAGTTATTCAGCACTAGCGGCAATAGCTATTCAATCTAATCAAAATGATCAACATGGAGGGCAATCAATACCAGCATTTGACTATTATTTAGCGCCTGGTGTACTTAAAACATTTAAAAAAATGTTTAAACAAGCAGTATATGAATTATTAGATTTTACTGATTTTATTAGTTTTATAAATATGGATAGAGTAGAGAAAGAAATTGATAAGTTATCTAGTATTGACTTAGATATTACTATATTTGAACCTATTTATAAAGAAAGTACTGAAGTAAAGAGAATATTTGAAAAAGCTTATGAAACAGCTTATAAGAAAACAGATAGACAAACATATCAAGCTATGGAAGCATTTGTACATAATCTAAATACAATGCATTCAAGAGCAGGGGCTCAAGTACCATTTTCTAGTATTAACTTTGGTACTGATACATCACCTGAAGGTAGAATGGTTATTAAGAATTTCTTATTATCTGTTGATGCTGGACTTGGTAAGAATGAAACTCCAATATTCCCAATATCAATATTTAAAGTTAAGAAAGGTGTAAACTATGATCCAGAAGATCCTAACTATGATTTATTTAAATTATCATGTAAGGTATCTTCAAAGAGATTATTCCCTAACTTCTCATTTATGGATTCATCATTTAATAAACCTTATTTTAAAGGGGATTATAATACTGAAGTAGGATATATGGGATGTAGAACTAGAGTAATTGGTAATGTTGTAGATGAAGACAAAGCAGTTACTCCTGGTAGAGGTAATTTATCATTTACTTCAATTAACTTACCTAGACTTGGTATTAAGCATGGTATTGTAAGAAATGATGAAACTGATATGAAAGGCTTCTACGAAGAACTAGGAGAACTAATGGATTTAGTTAAAGATCAATTACTTGAAAGATTTGAAATTCAATGTAATAAGAGACTTTATAATTTCCCATTCTTATTAGGACAAGGAGTATGGATAGATTCAGATAAATTAAAACCTAATGATAGACTAAGAAAGATACTTAAGCATGGTACTTTATCAATTGGTTTTATAGGGCTTGCTGAATGTCTTAAAGCTTTAATTGGTAAACATCATGGTGAAAGTGATGAGGCTCAAAAATTAGGACTTGAGATTATTGAATTTATGAGAAATAGATGTGATGAGTATGCTAAGGAATATAAGTTAAACTTTACTTTACTTGCTACTCCAGCAGAAGGTTTATCTGGTAGATTTATTAATATAGATAAGGCTGTATATGGTAAGATTAAAGGTGTTACTGATAGAGAATACTATACTAATTCATTCCATGTACCAGTATATTATAATATATCAATAGTAAATAAAATTAAGAAGGAAGGTCCATATCATAAATATACTAATGCTGGTCATATTAGTTATATAGAATTAGATGGAGATACTACTAATAACTTAGAAGCATTTGAAAAGATAATTAGATTAATGTATGAAAATGATATGGGATATGCTGCAATTAACCATCCAGTAGATAGAGATCCAGTATGTGGTTATGTTGGTGTAATCGGAGACGTTTGTCCTGGATGTGGTAGAAAAGCATATGAAGGTGTTCCAATAGAAAGAGTAAATGACTATAAAAATAGTTGTAATTGTTAAATAAAGAAAAGAGGTAATTAAAATGAAAGAAGAAACTAAAGAAAAATTAGTAGGTGAGGGTGTAGGTTTTGAAAGAATTAGAAGAATTACTGGATATCTAGTAGGTACTGTAGACAGATTTAATAATGGTAAAAGAGCAGAAGAAAGAGATAGAGTAAAACACGGTACTGAAGGATTACTATCTAATAAATAATGAAGATTAGACTTGCTAGTCCTGTTCTTATGCCTGATAGTATAGTAGATGGTGAAGGTATAAGAGCAGTACTATGGACACAAGGGTGCTTACATAAGTGCCCTGGATGTCAAAATCCTCAGACTCATTCTTTTGATGATGGTTTTCTAATTGATATCGAAGAAGTTAAAGAACAAATTGATGCATTAGAAGGACAAGATGGTATTACTTTTTCGGGAGGAGATCCTTTCTATCAAGTAGAAGAATGTATAGAGATTGCTAAATATATTAAAAGTAAAAAGATGAATATATGGTGTTATACTGGTTTTACTTATGAAACACTTATTAAACTAGCTAAAGATAATCCTAAAATAATTGAATTTTTAAAACTTATCGATGTTTTAGTAGATGGTCCATTTATTTTAGAAAAAAAGAGTTTAGATTGTGTTTTTAGAGGTTCTACTAATCAAAGAATTATTGATACTAAGTTAAGTCTTAAAAATAAAGAAATTGTTTTAGTAGATAAATATTATACTGAAAAGAAAGTTAAAAATAAAAGAGATAGAATTTATATCTAATCTCTTTTTCTTTTGCCACTTCAACCTTAAATAAATTTAAGTTTTCCGTGGTATAATAGAGCCTATATTAATAGTCTCTATTATAAACAATTGTATGTATATATAAATTAAAATAAATAGTCATATTATATTGACTATTAAGTATAAATATAGCACAATTATCTAGGTAACACCAATAAGATGTATCTCTCCATTTTTCCCGAGTATCTCTGGGAGGAAGGAGTGATTCTGTATGAAAAAGTTTTCTTTCATCCTCAGGGGGTTAGGAGATTTGAGTAATGGAACTAGTCCTTGCACTTGCTTGGATTACTCTTATCACTATTATCTATATAGATAATATGATGCGTAGAAGATAGACAAAAGAAGCACCACAGGGGGGTGCTTCGTTTACAAAACAACGGAGAGAACACCTTTCAAACATAGGTGTTACCCATTTTTATTATGGATAAATTTCTCTCTTCATATACATTATACTAAAAAGTTATAAAAATAGCAATACTTTTTTAAAATATATGTTCGTTTTTTAATAACATATATATATTTTTTTATTTGGAATTATCTTAGTTAGAAAGCGTTTCACCCCGAATATGATATCTTAATATTATTTATTTCTAAACTATGTAAATAGGTTAGAAATAACATTCTAAGATGTAAAGCTTAGAATGAATATAATAATAAATAGTTTACAAAATATATTAATATTGATATAATATAGTAAAGTTTATAAATATAAAAGGAGGTAAATTATAAACTAGCGCCTGAACCATAATAAGGTTGACGAGGAGAGTAATTATCGAATATTCGGCGGATGTTACTCTGGGTTATATACTCATTAGATTATTATAAAAAACAAAATCAATATTGTATAACAAAATAATAATCACATATAAGAAAGAGGTAAAATATGTGTGGCATAGTAGGTTATGCAGGAAAAACAAATGTAATAAAAAATATAATGACAGGATTAAAATCCTTAGAATATAGAGGTTATGACTCATCAGGAATAGCCTATTTAGATAAAAATAATAATATCAAAATATATAAAAAAGTAGGTCAAATAAAAAATTTAGATCAAATATTAAATTATGAAGATGAAGCAAGTTTAGGAATATCCCATACAAGATGGGCTACTCATGGAGGAGTAACAGACACTAATGCTCATCCTCATAATCAAGGAAAGATAACATTAGTCCATAATGGTATTATAGAAAATTATGAAGAATTAAAAAAAGAATTAGAAAAAGAAGGTTATAACTTTAAATCTAGTACCGACAGTGAAGTAGCAGCAGCCCTAATAGATAAATTATATAAAGAAAATAAAGATATGTTAAAAACATTAGTTAAATTAAAAGAAATATTAAAAGGAAGCTATGCTTTTAATATCATAAATAGTGATATACCTAATAAAATATATGGTATAAGAAAAGATGTTCCCTTAATAGTGGGAGTATCTGATCATGGTAATATGTTTGCTAGTGATATACCCGCTATCTTGCATGTAACTAATAAATATATTGTATTAAATAATAATGAAATAGTAGAATTAGAGCAAGATAATATTAAATATTATAATAGTGAAGGAAAAGAAATAACAAAAGAAGTAAAAGAATATGCAGGAACAATTGAAAGTATAAGTAAAAATGGTTATGATCACTTTATGTTAAAAGAAATAAATGAAGAATCAGAAGTAGTAAAGAATATACTTAATTTATATACAAAGAATAATAAAATTAAAGATATCTATAATATCAAAAAATATAAAAATATAGATATAGTAGCTTGTGGTTCAGCATCTTTTGCAGGACAAATAGGTAAGTACTATATAGAGAAGTATGCTAATATTAAAACAGATGTCTATTATGCATCAGAATATAGATATCAAAAGAATTTCTTTACTAAAGATACACTAGTAATACTAATATCTCAATCAGGAGAGACAGCAGATACATTAGCGGCTCTAAAACTAGCTAAAGAAAACGGTATTAATACACTAGCTATTGTCAATAGAAGAGATTCATCAATAGCAAGAGAAGCAGATAGTGTTATATATACAGAAGCAGGTATAGAAGTAGCAGTAGCTACAACAAAAGCATATCTAGCTCAAGTATTAATTCTTCTTTTATTAGCATTTAAAGATAATAATAAAGAAACAAAGTTACTTGAAGATCTTAAGTTGTTACCTAATTTAATTACTAAATATATAAACGAATATGATTATAGTAATATAGCAGAAATCCTTAAAGATAAAGAACATATCTTCTATTTAGGAAGAGGTATTGATTACTATTTAAGTATGGAAGGTAGTCTAAAATTAAAAGAAATATCTTATATCCATAGTGAAGCCTTTCAAGCTGGAGAACTAAAACATGGTAGTATATCACTAATAGATAAAGATTTTGGAGTAGTATCAGTAGTTACTGATAAGACAATTAGTGATAAAACAATTAGTAATTTAAAAGAAGTATCTGCTCGTGGAGCTAAGATTATAACTATTACTAATATTAAAGATAATAATTTTGCTGATTATACCATCTTAGTAGAAGATTATGATGAAATATTAAACCCATTACTAGTAATAGTACCAATGCAAATGCTTGCTTATAATGTAGCAAAATTAAGAGATTGTGATATTGATAAACCAAGAAATCTTGCTAAATCAGTAACTGTAGAATAATACAAAAACAAGTACTTATATTAAGTATTTGTTTTTTTATTGCCTCTTCAGCCTGTAGTCTTCTGAGGTATTTTTATGCCTAAGGTCATAAAAATAATATATTATATTTTATTAGATAAATATTTCTTAACATAATAAATATGATGAATAGTAACTATTACAACATTCAAAATAGTAGAAATAATAAGACTCCATAACCCCATCTTCAGTAAACTAAAAATAACAAGACTAAGCAACTTAATAATACCCCCATATAAAGTACCTTTCATAGCGGTCTTAGAGTATCCCATACCATTTAAACTACTAGTAAGAGGAGCCTGTATATAATGAAGTAAAAAGAAAGGAGCCGTTATTTTAATATATTCCGTACCAAGAGTAGTATTATATACTAGTTTTAAAGGAATATCTGGAATAAATATAAATATCAAAGTAGCAGGTATTCCTACTATCATAGAAAAGAAAATAGCCTCCTTAATTTTCTTTTTCGTATAACTATAATTCTTATTACTATAACTATTAGATACAACAGGTAAAATAGCAGAAGATATTGCCAAAGTAAAAAAAGAAGGCAGAAGTAGTAGGGGATATACATAACCATTAATAACCCCATAAGTAGTAGTAATATATTCCAGATTATATCCAACATATTTTAAAATATTAGTAAGAATAATAGGCTCGAAAAAATAAGTAATAGAACCAATTAATCTAGCCATCGTATTAGGAATAGATATACCAAAAATCTCTCTAAGTAATTTATTATCCCTATGAAAGTCTTCTTTAGTAATCTTCTCTTTAGGTAAGAAAAACAAAAGGATAATAATAGAAGCCCCTTCACTAATAATATTAATAAGAACAACCGTAGTAACTGCTGCTATTAAAGAATGATTCATCATCTTAGCAACAACAGTAGTAGTAAGTAATAGTCTAGCTATCTGTTCAATAATATTAGATAAAGTAATAGGAAATACTTTCTCTTTACCAAAAAAATATCCCTTAATAATACTAGATAAAGTAATAAAAGGAAGAGTACTACCGATAGCAATAAGAGGATAATAAATACTACTCTTATGTAAAAGATTATTAGCTAAATACTTAGCTATAAACAATATAATAAATATCAAAATAAGATCATATAACAAAACAATAATAGTAGTAGGAATAACAATTCTTTTACTACTATTTTTCTTTTCTGATATAAGTTTAGTAATAGCAATAGGTACTCCCAAATTACATAAAGTAATAAATAAATTAAAAGTAGGAAGTACTAACATATATTCACTAATACCTTCAGTACCAATCGTTCTAGTTAGAACAATCTTAATAATCATACCAAGTACTTTAGTAATTAATCCACCTATAATTAATATAATTGTCGACTTAATAAATTTATTTTTCATAGTAGATTATATGATACAATAAATAAAAAAGAAGTAAATTACTTTACCCCTTCAGTTATATCTAGATAAGATTTAGTATTAACAATCAAAGTATTAGTTTTAATTGCTTCACAAATAATTTCTATTTTCTTTTGATAATTCTTATTACCATACCAACCACTAGGAAATAAATCATCATCATTAACATTATTAAAATGCCTCTTATATTTAAGCTCTGCTAATGTATATAGTTCAAATAACTTATCATTCATATCACTATTCATCTCTTACCTCCATATACTTTATTTTCTTCTAAATTAATCTTTAAAATATCTTGGTAATAGAAGTTCCTTATCATATCATATACTTCATCACCAGCAATCGATTTAAGCAGTTTAAGTTTTTCTTCAGCGTCTCCCGCCTTTGAAATAGCGGCAAAGTTAGCAATCATTTCATCAAAACCATGATCCGTAGCATAATAGTAGTTTAGTCCATGCCCTCCAGTTCTGCAAATAGCTTCTCCCTGACTATCCTTTAAAGTATTACTATGTAACTTTCCTTCATATATAGCATCTAAAATATCACCAATAGGAAACAAACTACCAAATTCATTTCTTAGTATAGCGTCAACATTATCCTCAATAAAAATTCTTTTTTGATGATCAATATATTCTTCTTGTGTATACATATCACTTAAAATTATATCCAGTTGTTCATCTGGTATCTGAAGTTCCTTATATTCTTTCTTTTTTTCTTCTTTTGATTTAGTAAGATTCTTTTTAATTTCCTCTACCTTTTCCGTACTATAATAACTCTTAAAGAAACTATCATATCTCTGTTCTACTAATAAAGTAATATTATTTACAAGCTTTCTATAATTAGCGGCATATTCTTTAGTCTTAGTAAGTACTTCAGGATTTTCTCTTGCTCTTTCAACAACTTCTTGATACTCATCAGGAGTCTTCATATCTGCTATATAAAAGTGAAGGGCGTGTCCTGTCTCATGTAATAATGTATTAGTATTAGCATTTTCGCAAAAGATAGAACCATTACTTGGTGAAAAATGACTACCATCATCATTTTTAATATAATAAAATATATCCTTATTTTCTTTTTTAATTTCAATTAGTTTTTTAATTTCTATAATATTAATATCATAGTTATTCATAAGAGCATTTCTATATCCTGCAGTTAAAGCAGTAATTAACCCTTTATCACTTTTACCATCAGTTAAAAATAGTAGTTTAAGTTCATTTAATAACCTTTCACCCTCTTCAGGTAATGGCCCTATACCAAGATGATTATTAATATTTTCAATATATTTAGTCGTATATTCATTTTCTTCTTTAGAAACATTAACACTCTTTTGTACTATCCCTCTATTTTTCAAAATAATAGCAATATCAGGATCAGCCTTTAAATCATCTGATAAAATTTTATTTAAAGTAAGATCACTATCAGTATCTAGTAAATATTCTAGAAGTGTTTTATCATCATATTTCTTTAAAAGCATCTCTGATTTTATATCATCAATATATTTCATCATATCATGTTTAGCAATAGTAGTATAGTATTTAATATATGCATTTACATCCGGAGACCACGGGTGACCTTGAACTCTAATTTTAAGTCCCTTATTAGCAATAGAATCCAAAATATAATCAAAATAAGTATAAGTATCGTCAATAGGTTTTAATAAATTATTAATACCAGCATCTTCTAATAAATCAGGTCTTTGCTCTAAGTAGCAGATTCTAAGTAGTCGATCATTTCTAAAACTAGTAATACTAATGTTATATCCATTTTCAATCATATATTCAAGAAAAGTTTTATTATCATTAGAATTATCAATAAATAAATCTTTTATTGGCATCAAGAAAATTTCTTCACTTACTTCCTTTACTAAATCTAATCTATGTTCTTTATATAAAATATTAATTGTTTTAGTATTAAAAATACATTTTATTACTGGATTATATCCCTTTTCAATAAGAAATTCAAGTAAAGTTTTACCTGGAGACACTTCCATAAGAAGAACATACTCATCAGCCTTTTCAAGAAAATTATACCAATTATTTTCAATAAGATATTTAACAAAAACAATATCTTCTGGAATATCATCTAAACAATTTGGAATAATTTTCTTATCATTAAGTAAAAACTGAAGTATAGATTTTCCTTCTTGATAATCCTTTATTAGTAAATTTTGATTAACATATTTCATCAAATTATAATCATTATACTTATTACAAATTTCTAATAAAGCATCTAAATTATTTACTAAAGGAATTATTTTTTCTATAAGTTTATCATCATTTAAATACTTCTCAATAGGGTAGATACCATTACAATCTTTAGTAGTTAGTTTATTAATTATATCAGGAGATAAATAATTTAAATAAAAATAATTATTTGAATTACAAAGTAAATCAATTATTTCAATATTTTCCTTTACGTTTTTAATAATATCAGCATAAATATTTTTCTTCTCAATAATAATATCAATAAGCCTTTTACCATCAAACTCAGAAAATAAATCCTTATCATTAAGATTAAAACCAAATATAGAATCATTATTTTTACAATATAAATAAGCTGCTAGTGCATTAGTCTTTAATTCTTCTTTTAATTCTAATGGCATCATTATTCTTTTTCTAAGTAGATATTCTAAAAAATAAATACCATCATTATCCTTAGTAAAAAGATCTTCCATAGTTAAATTATAATCAAAAACAAAATTTATACTACCATCATTTATTCCATTAATAATGTTTTGTAATCTTTCATTCATAAAATACACCTTCTTTATTTATTTCTATAATAAGTATACTATAAATAAATATCTTAGTAAATATTCTTTACATAATTTTACCATTATAAGTAAATACTATTACTGGTGATAATATGGATAATAAGAAATATAAAGAAATAGTAGATAAAAATACTCCTAAAGAGAACTATATTAAGAATGCTATAATAGCTTTTGTAGTAGGAGGCTTTCTAGGCTCATTATCAGAACTATTACTAAGATGTTATAGCATATGGCTTAACTTACCTAGAAAAGAATCAGGAGTACTCGTAATATTAACATTAATAACTATAGCCTCAATACTTACTGCTCTTGGCATCTTTGATACCTTAGTAACTAAAGTAAAAGCTGCTTTAATAATACCAATAACTGGCTTTGCCCATTCTATGACATCAGCAGCCTTAGAATATAAAAATGAAGGATTAGTACTTGGAATAGGAGCTAATATCTTTAAATTAGCGGGTACTGTAATATTATATGGAGTAGTCTCTGTATATATATTTGGTTTAATTAGACTACTGGTAATAGGAGGTTAATATGACAATAAAATATAACAATGTCTTTATCGAAGACGCATATACCATATGTGGTAATTATGAGAATGATGGACCACTATCAAAATATTTTGATAAGAAATACAAAAAAGATTTATACTTTGGTGAAAAATCTTGGGAGCAGGCTGAAGTACATTTATTAAAAGAAGCCAATACTAATATTTTAAAGAAAAATAAATTAAAAGAAGAAGATATCGATTTATTAATATCTGGAGATTTACAAAATCAGATTGCAGCTTCTAACTATATGGCTAGAGAATTTAATATTCCTTTTCTTGGTATATTTGAAGCTTGTTCTACTAGTGGGGAAGGACTAGCTATAGGAAGTACTTATATCGAAGGAGGCTTTGCTCAAAAAATATTAGTATCTACTTCAAGTCATAATATGGCTGCTGAAAAACAATTTAGAAATCCTACTGAGTATGGAACACCTAAACCAAAGACTGCTACTTTTACTTCAACAGGAGGAGTAAGTATCTTACTTAGTAACAAAAAGAGTAAAGTTAAAGTAGAATCCTCTACTGTTGGTAAAGTAGTAGATATGGGTACTACAGATGTAAATCATATGGGAGCAGTAATGGCCCCAGCAGCAGGAGATGTAATATATAACCATTTAAAAGATACCAAGAGAGATATCTCATATTATGATCTTATCTTAACAGGTGACTTAGGAATATATGGTAAGAATATACTTAAAGATTATATGATGACTAAATATAATATCAAGCTTAATGATAACTATAATGACTGTGGTACAATGCTTTATGATTTAGATAAGCAACCTGTCTTAGCGGGAGCATCAGGACCAGCTTGTTTACCACTAGTAGTATTTAGTTATATATATAAAGAAATGTTAAAGAAAAAATATAAGAAAGTATTAATAGTGCCAACAGGAGCAGTCTTTTCTCCAACTTTTACATTTCAAAAAGAATCGATACCTAGTATAGCTAATGCTATTAGTTTGGAGGTAATATAATATGATGACTTATGTTTATGCTTTTCTATTTTGTGGTTTAATATGTATGATAGCTCAGTTAATATTAGATAATACCAAACTAACTCCTGGTCATGTAACTAGTCTCTTTGTTGTAATCGGAGCTCTTCTTGATATAGCAGGTATCTATGATCGAATAGTTTTATATGCTGGAGCAGGAGCTCTAATACCAATTACATCTTTTGGTCACTTACTAATTCATGGTGCTATGGAAACAGGATCTACCTTGGGACCACTTGGCTTAGCCTTTGGTATATTTAACCTAACATCCGCAGGTATTTCTGTAGCCTTATTTCTTTCCTTTGTTTTAGCTTTAATATTTAAACCACGACATTAATTTATTCTATATGCACTCTAAGCCCAGGTCTTAGAGTGTTCTTTTTAGCTT
>CAKPIH010000023.1 GCA_934162325.1 uncultured Bacilli bacterium | reverse complement strand
TCAAAGACCCTAGCGGTCCGTTGAAGGTAGTTCTTTATGGGCTATCTTCATTTTATTATAAAGGAATAGTGATGTTATGGAAGAATTATTATCAATTAAATTAAGACCTAAATCTTTAAAAGATATTATTGGTCAAGAACATTTAGTAGGAGAAAATAAAGTTATATATAATTTGGTTAAAAATAAGAAATTATTTTCAATGATTTTATATGGTCATCCAGGTATTGGTAAGACAAGTATAGCTACTGCAATAGCGGAAGAACTTGGTATGAGATATCGTAATCTTAATGCTGTTGTAAATAATAAGAAAGATTTTGATACAGTTATTGAAGAAGCAAAATTATATAATGGTTTAATTGTAATAGTGGATGAAATACATAGATTAAATAAAGATAAACAAGATATTCTCTTGCCCTATCTTGAATCCGGTATTATTACTTTAATTGGTATGACTACTTCTAATCCATATCATGCTATTAATCCTGCTATTCGAAGTCGTTGCCAATTATTTGAACTTAAAGATTTAACTAGTGATGATATTAAGAAAGGTATCGATAAAGCTATAGAATCTAATTATTTAGAAGGTTTAACTATTACTGATGAAGCAAAGAACTATTTAGCTAGTATATCAGGTACTGATTTAAGATATGCTTATAATACACTTGAAGTAGCCTACTACTCTACTGAAGATAAAAATATTACTTTAGATACTTTAACTAAAATAAGTAATAGAACTAATAGTTTATTTGATAAGAACGCTGATGGTTATTATAATGTAATTTCGGCTTTTCAAAAATCTATTCGTGGTAGTGATGTTAATGCTGCTCTTCATTATTTAGCTAGATTAATTGATGCTGAAGACTTAGACATTATTGTAAGAAGATTATCCGTTATTGTTTATGAAGATATTGGCCTTGCTAATCCAAGTATGGGTCCAAGAGTAGATGCTGCGATTAATGCTGCTCTAAGACTAGGATTACCAGAAGCTAGGATTGTATTATCAGAAATAGTAATAGAACTTGCTTTATCACCTAAAAGTAATAGTGCTGAAATGGCTATTGATAAAGCCCTTGAAGATATTCGTACTAAGAATATAGGAGATGTTCCTAATCATTTGAAGAATCCATCTAGTGAATATAAGTATCCTCATAATTATAAAAATGATTATGTAAGGCAACAATATTTACCTGATAACCTTCTTGGCAGTAGATACTACACTCCTAAAGATAATAAGAATGAAAGAATATATAAAGAAATAATAAATAGATTAAATACTATGTAAAAGAAGAATCATTAATTTGATTCTTCTTTATTAAATAATTCTTTGATAATTAAATCTTTTGAATGTAATTCATTATTTTTACTCAGTAATAGATTTTCATAGAATTTGATTAAGAAACTATCATCTTTACTTATATTTAATTCCTTATTAAAATAATTACTTCTTACTAAGGCATTTCTAAAATACACAGACTTTTCTTTAAACATAGTATTATCTACTTTTATTCCAAGAGATATTAAATATTTTTCTATAAATAATGCAGTAGTTCTGGTATTACCTTCTCTAAAAGGGTGTACCTGCCATATTCTTGAAGAGAAATCAGTAATATTGTTTATGATATCAACCATATTCATTACTTTATAATCTTTATTTTTTTCTAAAGATATATCATAATCTAATGATTGTTCTAATAACTTAGAGTCTCCATATGCTATAGAATCATTATTTAATATTTTCTCATGTTTAGAAAAGTCTACTTTTCTAAATTTACCAGCAAAGTCATATATATCTTGGAATAAATATTTATGAATATATTTTAGATAATCAACCGATAATTCAAAATTATCTTCTTGCAATAACTCTACTATTCTAGTAGAAACTAAATCACATTCTTGTTCTTCTTGATTTACTTCGTTATTTTCTTCTTTTAAAGTATAATATTTTTTTAATTCTTGTTCTACTTCATAAATAGTTTTTTCACCAATTACATTTTCTTTAAGCAATTTTTCCAAATATTTTGAAGGTTTTAAATTGTCTACTTCCTGAAGACCAATAGCCATATCCCAATCTAATTGTTTTATATTATTAGATTTTACTTCGATATAGTTATTTATACTTGAATCTAATTCTTTTTCTGACATCTTAACACCTCCGTATATATTTTATTTTATAATATCATTTATTACATAATAAGCAGCATTTATACCAGCAGTCGCGGGTACCATCATCATTGAAGATACTAAATTCTTATCATTCTTCTTAGGTTCTTCACTAGAAAATACTACAGGTACTTTACCTCTTATTTTTTCATCTTTAACATATTTTCTAATACTTTTAGCTAGTGGATCATATGAAGTATCTTTGATATCACATATTTTTACTAGACTAGGATTTAACTTTTTACCCATACCACATACTGTAATTAATTTAATATTCTTTTCATGACATTTTTTGATAAGTAGCTTCTTTACTATAACAGTATCACAAGCATCTATTATATAGTCGTAGGAGGTTTTAAATAATATATCAATATTATTTTCATCTATTTTAAGTGGTAAAGTATTTACTAAAACACTACTATTTATTTCATTAATTCTCTCTTTCCAAGCCTCTACTTTTAATTTGCCTACATTACTTTCTTTAGCTATTATTTGTCTATTGATATTAGATATATCTATGTTATCATAATCTACTAATGTTATATTATGAATGCCACTTCTAATAAGAGCTTCTATAGCATATCCACCTACTCCACCTACTCCAATTATAAGAATATGTTTACTCTTTATTTTATCTAAATTATCTTGACCTATTAAAGCTATTGTTCTATCAAACATTATTTTATATATTTATAGGTGGATACTTTATCTTTAAAATTATTACTTAATTTCTCTATATTATTCTTACTAATACCTTCTTTACTTACTATAAAAGCTTTATATTTATTTATATATAAGTAGTAGGCATCATCTCTTTCTATTACTTTATATAAATCTTTATAATTTATATATTCTTCTTTACCATTATCTACCATAAAATTATGTTCTTTAAATAGATATTTTATCTTAGTATTTAGAATACTATCTTTTCTTTTTTCTAATCTTTTATAATTAGTATATGGTAACATATTAGTATTTAATTCTATGATACCAAATAAACTAAATATAAAGGTAATTATATCGATAGTAGTAATATTATCTAAAAAAAAGAATCTAACTACTAATACTGCTATTAGTATATTCATAATTACTCTAATTGTCTTTACTTTATCAAAATAATATACTCTTAGAAATTCTTTTACTAAGTCATTAGTATATATAGTATTATTTTTTATTTCCACTTCTCATCACCACTATTAGTATATCACAAAATCTATATAAAAAAAAGCCCAGACGGACCGACTCTGTAAGATAAAACCCGCGGCGTAAGTCACAGGTGGGTCAGCACAATAATTTAATTAGGATTCCTACTTAAAAGCAAGCATTCAACACATAAATTATATTAGCTCCCCTATTAATATCTTTAGTCGGTTTTATACTAAAGATGTCGTATCCTCTAGGTATCTTAATTATATCATAGTCTATATTATTAGTAAATAGCTTTAATTATATTTGACAATTATTTTACTTTATTCCTTCCGAGCCTATAGTCTCTGAAGGTGTTATAGAGCCTAGTTATAGTCTCTATAACAAACAATATCATTATAATATATAAATATTTATTTTTGAAACTACAGGTTCAAAAATACCTTGGAAGACTATCTTTGATAGACTGTAAAGGAAAAGAAAAAAAGAAAGATTAATCATTCTTTCTCTTTACTAAATATCCCCCTTAATAAATATTAATCTCTAACCTTAATATGTGTTTCTCTAAGTTGTTTTTCAAATACTTCACCAGGACAACCCATCATAGCATCAGCACCATTAGCCCCTAGTGGGAAAGCTACCATTTCTCTTATATTTTCTTCATCTTTTAATAACATTAGTATTCTATCAATACCAGGAGCCATTCCAGCATGAGGAGGTGCACCATATTGAAATGCTGTATATAAACTTCTAAACTTAGTCTCAACATCTTCATCAGTATAACCTGCAAGTTCAAAGGCTCTCTTCATTATTCTAATATCATGATTTCTAACAGCACCAGAAGCCATCTCATAACCATTACATACAAAGTCATATTGATATGCTACAACATTTTCAATATTATCTTCAGTAAGAGCTTCTAATCCACCTTGAGGCATACTAAATGGATTATGACCAAAATCCCAAGTATTCTCTTCTTCATTATATTCATACATAGGAAAATCATTAATAATACAGAATTCAAATTTATTCTTATCAAGTAAATCAAGTTCATTACCTAATTTAATTCTAAGAAGACCTGCTAATTTATTTATTTTATTCTTAGCGTCTGCTAGTACAAATAAAGTACTTCCAGCCTCTAGATTACATTTATCAATTAATTCTTTTCTTATTTCATCAGTTAAAAACTTATCTAATGATGATTTAAAAGTCATATCTTCATTTACTTTAATATATGCAAGAGCAGGAGCTCCAACACTCTTCATATATTCTTCCATAGACTTATACCAAGAGTTTGATTTCTCAATATTCTTAACAGTAATACCTCTAATTAAAGAAGTTTTAAATGGTTCAAATGAACTCTTACTTAATATATCAGTTAAGTCTTCAATTACTAATGGATTTCTTAAATCTGGTTTATCTGAACCATACTTAAGCATTGCCTCTTTAAATGGTATTCTTCTAAATGGTCTAGGAGATACCTCTTTATCACTAAAGTGAGTAAATATGTCGTAGAAGATTCTCTCTCCTACTGCATAAACATCTTCATCAGTAGCAAATGACATTTCTAAGTCTAATTGATAAAACTCACCATATAATCTATCACTTCTAGGATCTTCATCTCTAAAACATGGAGCTATTTGAAAATATTTATTAAACCCTGAACACATAAGTAATTGTTTAAATATTTGAGGTGCTTGAGGTAAAGCATAAAATTTTCCCTTATACTTTCTTGATGGTACAATAAAGTCTCTAGCTCCTTCTGGAGATGATGCTGTTATAATTGGTGTTTGAATCTCTGTAAAGTTCATCTCTTTCATTATTTTTCTCATATAATCTAATACTTCTGTTCTAAATAGTATTCTATCATGTACTTTAGGATTTCTTAAATCTAGATATCTATATTTTAATCTAGTATCTTCAAAAGCTTCAGTACTTCTATTAATTTCAAAAGGTAATACATTTTGAGCTACTCCTAGTACTTCAAAAGAAGATACTAATACTTCTACTTCTCCTGTTTTCATATTAGGATTAGTCATACCTTCAGCTCTATGTCTTACTACTCCAGTTACAGTCATAGTACTCTCTCTAGTTATATCTTTAAAACTATCAATATCTTCACTTATTAACTGAATTACTCCTGTTTCATCTCTTAATGTCATAAATACTAGACTACCTAGATTTCTTTTTTGTTCTAACCAGCCTGCTACTCTTATTTCTTCACCGATATTTTTAGTGGATACTTCTCCACAATAGATTGTTCTATATTTATTTTTCATATTCATCTTCCTTTCATATAATATAAAAACACATCAATTACATAAGGACGAATAATATAATCCGCGGTGCCACCTTATTTCACTAATGTGCTCTTTATTAGTTTTTATCGGAACTACCCGTTTTCTACTTATTTATATCTACTATCTGTCACTAATAGTAATAGAAAATCTATACTTATTATATAATTATTATTTATTCTTGTCAATTATTTTTTAATATTTTATTCACTTTAAGTCTAAGTCTTAAAGTGTTGTTATTAGCCTTAGGTCTAATAACAATATATCAGCCATATCTATTATATATAAGTATAGACTATATACTTTAATATGTTTAGTAGTTATCTTTTTTTAATTAATGTTTTTTGTTCTTTTTTATTTACTTCATAAAAGTTATCTAAAAAAACGAATGTAAAATTTTTAATATATTGAGCATTTTTAACTTTTTTTACTCCTCTAAATAATGTATTCAAATATCCTGTGTCAATACCTTCATAGCAAAAATCTATTTGATATGGTAAGTCAAAGAATAAATCATCACTACTTTTTCTTGGACGGTATATACCAATAAATAGATAATGTAATAAAAATAAATAATGCAATTGTTTGTTTATATTCATTGGGTATGCACCGTATGATGTTTTTTTAATTCCTAAATCTGCATAGTTTTCATATATTAGTCTTGCTATAGTATCAACTGGTACTTTATCATACCAATCAAAAATTTCATCGTAAAAGTTAATATCTTTACACTCTTCTCTTTTTACTTCAAAATTTCTAAAATACGTTTCTAGTTTTCTCGGATCATCTATAGATAATATTAAGCCACTAAATAAAGGACTTTTTAATATTTCTCTTATATCATAACCATTATCTTTTGTAGTTATTACATTATTAAAGTTTTTTATAAATTCTTTATAAAAATCAGATTTATAAAATTTAGAAGTATCAAAATCTTTACGATAATGCAATATACAATAATATTTATAATATCTATTCTTTATTTCCTTATATTTATATTTAATTATTTGTGTTATTTTATCTAACATTTTATTTTCAAAATATTCTATTTCTTGCTTATAGGAGTATTTATCTATAAAAGATTCGCCATTATTTAAATAATCTTCTTCAATAGTATTAAACTTTAATTCTAATAATTGATTTAAAAAGACAGCATCTTCTTCTTTACAAAAACTATTTATAAGCATATATTTATCTATTAAATTACTTACTCTTTTTAATTTAATATTTCTTTCGATATCACTATTCAATAAATTGTTATATTCTTGTTTTAGTTCCTCTAATGATTCTTTGCTTTTGTATAAATATTCTTCAAGTAATATTTCTATAGCACATATATCTGATAATGATATATCATCTTTATTTTCTATATTTAACTTTATTATAGAAGCAAATTTAGAATCCATATTATATATACTAGATAGATATTCTTTTTCATTATCTACTTTAGGTATGTTATCACTGCTAAAGCTATAATAGTAATTTAATTCTTTTTCTATACCAGATATATTATTTTGACATATTAATATTTTTCCTTTTAGATTAGATATTTCACTTTCTACAATATTTCTTTTGCTATGAAATAATAGTTTTTTCTTTAGAATATCTCTAAGTACTTTTAAATTTATAAATGATTTATTTTTATATTCTGATAATAAGTTTTTATAGTAATTTAATTTATTAATTATTATATCTAGATTTATATTATTTCTATCTTCATTTTGATTTAAAACATCACTTATATTATGTAATTCAATAGTTAATTTAGTTATTATACTTACGTACATATTTAAATCTATATTATCTAGTTTTAAATCTACACTTGACTTACATCTATTAGATAATATTTTCTTATATTTATCATTATAGTTTTTATATAATAATATATTATTTTCAGTATTATAAAAATCATTATTTGGATAGATTATAGCATAATCTAATAAAGATAGATTCAATTCTGTTATTTTATTATTATTTTTAAATAATTTCTTCAAGAAGTTCATAGAATATTCCCCCTTCAATTACAATTTAATATTATATAGTGTAAGCCGTGATTTGTCAAACCTCCAGGTAAATAATATTTAATAAATAATTGATTTTTTCATCACAGTATGATATTATCTTGTTGTAAGAAATTAGTCCTCTATTCATTTTGGATGTGTGCTTAGGACTTAATGTATTAAGCAATAGAAAAATATTTCTTATGTTAACAGATTCTTCTAAAAGAAGTTTCTGTTTTCTTTATATATTCTAATAAACCCCTGCTTCTTTAATTAAGAAACAGGGATTATTTTAATTAAATAATATTTTTTCACTTTTATACATTTTATTTATAAATAGTAGAAGTACTATTATATATATTATTGAAGATATTATAGTTATTAGTATATTATTAATATTAATAGAACTAGTTAAGATATTGTTTATAACAATAGTATGATTAATGATAGGAATAAATGATAATACTCCTGATATATTAATATTTAACATTTCTAAACACATAGGTATACAAGTAACTAAACTAATAGGCGTAAGAGCACTTTGAGCTTCTTTAAATGATTTAGTAAAACTTGCTATCGTTATACATAATCCTGATATAAATAATGTATAGAATAATAATATTAATATTGTTAATAGTATTGTAATAGTATTTATATTAAATATTACATTATCATAAATACTAAAGCTATTTTTTACATAATATAATGATACTATTGATAGAAGAACTCCTATTAAAAGGGTTACTATTCCTGATATTGATATTGCTAAGTATTTACCAAATATTAATTCTTTTCTACTAATAGGAAATGTTAATATAGTCTCTAATGTACCTCTTTCTTTTTCACCCGCAGTTGTATCGGTTGAAGTATAAATACAACTAAGCGTTATAGCCATTATAGTAAAGGTAATAGCCATTAGTATTATTTGATTACCAAAGATACTCTCTCCTTTTATCTCAGTAACATTATAATTTAAATTATTATATACTTTACTTAAGTCAATATTATTATTTATCAAATAACTTTGTCCCAAATAATTATTATATTTGTCTAGATAATTAGTAATTAAACTAGTAACCATACTACCATCTTCACTTTGAATATTAGCATAAATATTATAACTATTATTATCTCTAACTATATATGCTAATATTTTATTACTATTATAAGCTTCTTCTAGTTCTTTAGAACTACTATATACCGTATATTTCACTTCATCACTTAGCAATTCTCTCTCAGTACTAGATAGTTCATAATTAACTCCTATCTGGTATGTTTTATCTTCTTTATTTACAGTTAACTCTTCATATATATAAGACATTAATATAACAAAAATAGGAATAAATAAAGGAGTAATAGCCATCATAAGTAAAGATTTTTTATCTCTTATTATAAGTTTTAATTCTTTCTTTAAAGTAATTAATATATTATTCATTATTATCACCTCCAGTTAAAGCAAAGAAAGCCTCTCTTAAATTACTAGTATTAGTCTTTTTCTTTATTTCTTCTGGAGTACCAATAGTAATTATCTTACCCTTATTCATAAGTACTACTCTATCACATATACTTTCTGCTTCTTCCATATAATGAGTAGAATATAATATACATTTACCTTTAACTTTCTCTTCTTTAATAGTATCTAAAATAACTTTACTAGATATAATATCAAGACCACTAGTAGGTTCATCTAAAATATAATATTTAGGATCATGCATCAAGCATCTAGCAATACTAACTCTTTGTGTTTGACCAGTAGATAAAGTACCTATTCTTTGATATAGAAAAGATTTCATATCAAAAGTTTTATCTAAAAATTTAATTCTATCTTTAATATCTTTTTTATTCATATGATAATAATTACCACACATAGTAAGTAATTCATAAGCACTTAAATCTTTATATAACTTAGTATTACCAGTTAAAAAAGCAATTCTTTTCTTTATTTCTATTTCATTATCATGATAATTTAAATTATCAATAGTAATACTACCTCCACTAGGAGTCATAATACCAGCAATCATTCTAAGTAATGTTGTTTTACCTGCTCCATTAGGTCCTAATACTCCAAGTACTTCATTATCTTTAGCCTCAAAAGAAATATCTTTATCAGCATAGAATTCTTCTTTCTTTTTATTTTTACTTTGTTTAATAAATTTCTTATTAATTTTTTCTACTTTTATCATTGCATACCCTCCTAGTTAATTATACCTTATTTTAATACATAAGTATAGAAAAAAAGTAGATTTCTCTACTTTATTAATTTCTTATCTTTAGTTTCACTTAATATTCTCATATCTTCTTTAAATAATCCTAAAAAGGCTTTCATAATACTAGTTATTTGTTTATCTAATATATCAACTAAACCATCTGATTTATAATTATTCTTATTTAATGATTTAACCTTACCTATTGTAGTATATATATGCTTACTAGATATATCTACATAAGAATAAGTACTCATAGTATCTCTATCTTTTAAAGATAATACTCTTTCATTACTTAATCTTAATGTATAAAAAGATATAATTTCTTCAATTAAAGATTTCTTTTCTTCTTCACTAATTATATTAGCATTCATTATATAAGTTAAATATAAAGCTATCTCAAACTCTTCATATAATAGTTCTTTATTTTGCTTTCTTTCATTATATATTTTTTCAATACTATGATAAGTTTTAAATGCTTTTACTCCAGAAGTGTATTTTAATAACTTCTTCAAATACATTATAACCTCTTTAGGTATATCTTTAATATCTAATTTATCATTATTTATAATACTAGGATCTATATCCACGAATAAACTCTTTATTAATTCTACATTATTTTCCATTATATTCCCCTCTCTCACGCCAAATATAATATCATAAAAGTAAAATAAATGCAAATAAAAGTTGACAATGAAATAAACTTATGGTAAGATTAATACAGAAATCAGCGGTCGCGGTGACTTTTCACTACGGCTGCTGATTTTTAAATATTTATTTTTCTTAATAACTATGCTATAATATATAACTACAAGGAGAGATATTATGAAAATTAGAGAATTAAAAGAAAATGAGCCACTAAAAGTAATTGAAGTAACAAAACATTTAACTGTTCCTACTAGTCCTGGCAAAGGAAATGATGAAGCAAAAGTTATAGAAGATGAACGTATTAAAACAATAATAATCACTGATGGTGAAATCGAAAAGCAAACTGAAGAAACTTCTCAGAGTATAGACGAATTTTATATTAGTAAATCTAAATATCCAATGACTGTAGACACTTTAAAAACAAAAAATATATATTTTAAAAATCATAGTTATGTTATAACTTATTTATTAGCAAAAGAATTTATGATTAAAGATAATATTGGAGGCTGGTTTGATATTATTAAAGATGTTTCAATTCATATAGAAAATAAAAAAAACATAAAAGCATTAAGAGAAGCAAAGAAAGTTATTAAAGAAATTAATAACCTTAATAGTCATACTGATTATTCATCACTATTTGGAATGATATTATCACAACCTACAAAATCAGAAAGACTTGAAACAGAAAAAATTTCTAAAAATATATATACTTTAAAAAGAACTAAATAAAATAATACCTAAGTTTAGAGACAATTATGACTCTAAACTTTTTTTCTAATAACCTAGGCATTAGAAAACCTAGAGTGACTATAGGCACGATTTTGTCCTTTACATACTTCAAAATGTATCTTTTTAATATAATCTATTGTTAATTCTTCATCTATAGTATTAAGAACATATTACCAAGTGTCTTTTAGTCCCTTCAGTTTAAGCATATCATCTACAAATATTTTAGCAGTATTTACATTATTTACAAAACAATAGATATCTTCTAGCGTTATTTTTATTTCTTCTAAATTAGCACTTTTATATAGATTATCTATTAGCTTTCTTTTTGCAAAAAAGATATTGTCTTCTTTATTTATATTGTATTTTCTTTTCATAATAACACTTCCTATAATATAATTTTAACACATGATAATTATATTAACAATATTTATTACTTTCGCAGCAAAGAATTTTGTTTAAATATTTATTTTTACTGATAACTATGCTATAATATATAACTACAAGGAGAGATATTATGAAAATTAGAGAATTAAAAGAAAATGAACCATTAGAAGTAATTGAAGTGACAATGAAACCTGATAACACTGATATATTTGATAGCGTATTATCAGATTTCGATACAGTTGAATACTCTAGGATTAAAATGAGAATTCTTACTGATGGTGAAATAGAAAGACAAACTGAGGAAGCTTCCCAAGATATAAATGAATTTTATATAGGGAAAAATAAATATCAATTTGATGTAAATACTTTAAAAACAAAAAAACTATACTTTAAAAATTATAGTTATATTATTGCTTATCTAGTATCGACAGAATATAGACAATTTGGAACTATACCTAGGAGATTCGATATAGTTAATGATGTATCGATATATCTAAAAAATGAAAAAGATAAAAATGCATTAATATGTGCAAAACAAATGATTAAAGACTTTGTTATTAGTGACAATAGTTCTGACAATTTTCATCTATTTGCAATGGCATTATCACAGACTGATGGACTTGAAAGACTTGATATTAATGAAATTTCTGAAAATGTATATACTTTAAAAAGAACTAAATAAAATAATACTTAAGTTTAGAGACAATTATGGCTCTAAACTTTTTTCTAATGACCTAGGCATTAGAAAACCTAGAGTGACTATAGGCACGAAAGGAATAAAAGAAAAAAAGTAGATAATTCTACTTTTCTAATAATATAGTTACAGGCCCATCATTAATTAAAGATACTTTCATATCAGCACCAAAAATACCAGTACCAACTTCAATACCCTTATCTCTTAATTTATTATTAAATTCATCATATAATAAAGTAGCCTTGTCTCCTCCTAGAGCCTTAATATATGATGGTCTTCTTCCTTTAGAAGCATCTCCATATAAAGTAAACTGACTAATAGATAAAATATTACCATTAATATCTAATAAACTCTTATTCATAACATCATTTTCATCTTCAAATATTCTTAAGTTAATAACCTTATCAACCATCCAGTCTATCTCTTTAGAAGAATCCCCTTCAGTAAACCCAACTAATAGCATTAAACCCCTATCAGATTTACCTACAATTTTACCATCAACTTCAACACTAGAATTAATAACTCTTTGTACTACTACTCTCATTATTTAACCTCTCTTTCAACTTTCTGAACAAAACTTAAATTTAATAAATCATTCATAAATTTCTCTAATCTTTCTTTATTTTCTACTAATACAGTCATTCTATATACCTTATATTCACTCTTATTAATCGTAGATATACTATCTATAATCATATTATTTGATGATGCCTTAGTAATTATATCTAATAAATTATCATAAGTATTAGTATATACTAAGATATCTGATGGATATTTCTTATCCTTTTGAATATTCCATTTAACATTAATTAATCTCTCATCAGTATCAGTAATATTATGACAATTACTTCTATGAACAGTAATACCAGATCCTCTAGTAATATAACCAATAATATTATCTCCTGGTACAGGTTTACAACAACTACTTAGACTAGTCTTAATCTCATCAATACCCTCTACTAAAACATCATTATTATTACTATTATCTTTATAGTAGGTAGTTTCATTTATTTTAGCAGCTATATCTTTCTCTTTCTTCTCAGTATTATTATTAATAATAATCTTAATAACAGAATTAGGAGTATTCTTACCAGAAGCAATATTTACATATAAATCATCAATATCTTTTAATTTTAATTCATTTAATATAATATCAATATTCTTATTAGATAAAAATTCATTAATACTTAAATTTTCTTTTCTAAGTTCTTTCTCTAATAAATCAGTTCCCTTTTCAATATTTTCATCTTTCTCTAACTTACTATAATAACTCTTTATCTTATTCTTAGCTCCACTAGTTACAACAAAATTTAACCAATCCTTACTAGGTTTAGAAGCCTTATTAGTATTTACTTTAATAATATCTCCTGTTACTAATTTATAATCAAGTGGTACAATATTATCATTTACAATAGCTCCTACTATACGATCTCCTACTTCACTATGTACCTTATAAGCAAAATCTACTGGTGTTGATAGTGCTGGTAACTCAATAACATCACCTTTAGGAGTATATACATATATAACATCACTAGTTAATATATCTTTTTTTACTGAAGTAATAAATTCTTCCGGAGTATTAGTCTCTTCATTTAACTCAATAATATTTCTAAATATCTGAAGTTTCTGTTCCATAGCATCTTTAGCGGACTTAGCCCCATCTTTATGTTCTTTATATGACCAATGTGAAGCAATACCATATTCCGCTATCTTATCCATTTCATAAGTTCTAATTTGAATCTCAAATAAATTACCATCAATACCAAAAACAGTAGTATGTAATGATTGATATAAGTTAGTCTTAGGCATAGCAATATAATCTTTAAATCTCTTAGGTACAGGTTTATACTTAGAATGAATTAACCCTAAAGCTAAATAACAATCTTGTTCAGTATCCACAAATACCCTTAAAGCTAATATATCATATATATCATCAAATCTTTTACCCTTAGCCATCTTATTATAAATACTATAGATACTCTTACTTCTACCCTTTATTTCATGAGGAATATTATGTTCATTTAATAATTCTGATACCTCATCAATCATCTTACTAACAGCTTCATCTCTCTCCGTTTTCTTCTGATTAAGTTTTTCAACAATATCAAAGTAAGCATCAGGCTTTAAATATCTAAGTGATAAATCTTCAAGTTCACTTTTAATCTTATAAATACCAAGTCTATGAGCAACAGGTGTCAATATCTCTAATGTTTCTTTAGCCTTTTTCTTTTGTTTCTCTACTGATAACACACTAATAGTACGCATATTATGTAGACGATCTGCTAGTTTAATTATAATTACTCTAGGATCTTCTGATAGGCCTACTAGTATCTTTCTTTGATTAGCAGCACTAGCTTCAGTCTCAGTATTAAAGTTTAGTTTATTTATTTTTGTTACCCCATCTACTAATAAAGCAACTTCAGAACCAAATAATTCTTCTATTTCTTCTTTAGTAGCATCAGAGTCTTCAATAGTATCATGAAGAAGCGCAGCAGCCATACATGGAGCATCCGCAGATATCTCAGTTAATATTAAAGCAACATTAAGTGGATGCAATATATAGTCATCACCAGATATTCTCTTTTGACCAAAATGTTTCTTTTCAGCATAATCATAAGCTCTTCTAATTAAATCAATATCTTCTTCATTATCATTATATTTTTTAAATTTATCAATTAAATCATCAATTGAAATCTTAATTGTTTTTGTACTCATATTTATCACCAACCTTTATAAGGAAAGCTTACAAGAATCACTTGTAAGCTATTTTTAACAATTAATTCCTTTTATTTGCATTTCCTCTTTCTCAACTTTTTTCTTTACTTCTTTATTAGGTTTAGATAATCTCTTGCTTTCTAACATTAACCATAAACTATTAGATATATAGATAGATGAGAAGACACCCGCAATAAATCCTACTAATAAAGCAATATTAAAGTTTAATATTTCATGAGAACCTAATATTATTAAACAGATAATAGGCACTATAGTAGTAGCAGTAGTCATAAGAGATCTAAAGAATGTTAATCTAACAGAATCATTTACTAATTCAGGTAAATCATCTTTATTCTTAATCTTTCTTTCATTATAATTTCTTCTTATCATATCAAATGTTACAATAGTATCATTAATAGAATATCCAATAATAGTTAGAATAGCGGCTATAAAGACAGAATCAATTTGAAGTTTAAATACACCAAAGAATATAATAGTAATTAAAGCATCATGTATTAAAGCAACAATACCACTAATAGCATAATTAAATCTAAATCTAAAACTTACATAGATAATTATACCAATTAATGATATAATTACCGCCATAATAGCATTCTTAATCAATTGTTTCTTAACCATATCAGATACAACATATATATTTGAAGTAGTATGATATTCTTCTTCTAGTTTATTTGATAAAGCTTCTATTTCTTCTTTAGTTAACTTCTCATTAATAACAATATTAGTAGAATCTTTAGTTCTATCAATTTTATTAATAGTATAATCACCTAAACTAATATCATCAGTAGTATTTATAGTAATACTAGTACCACCAGTAAAATCTACAGCAAAGTTAAAATGTGTTACAAGTGAGTATGTAATTCCTCCTACTAGAACCAATAATACTAACGGTAATACTATCTTTCTTGACTTAACAAAGTCTAATTTCTTAAATGGTATTCTAACTTCTTTAGCAGGAATAATCTTTTTCTTAGAAAGCCCAATAAATAAATTTACTTTATTATCAAATACTCCACTACCCGCAAATAAAGCTATCACTGCTTTAGATATAAATACCAATACTATTATCGTAAGTAAAATATTAATAATTAACATCGTAGCAAAGCCTTTAACACTAGATTGTCCTAAGATAAATAGAATTACCGCTACTATCATCGTAGTAATATTAGCATCTAATATACTAGATAAAGATTCTTTATTACCAATAGCTACAGCTTCTTTAAGTGGTTTGCCTATCTTTAACTGATCTTTTATTCTTTCAAAACTAATTACTGAAGCATCAACTGCCATACCAATACCCAGTAGCATAGCAGCAATACCAGGTAAAGTTAATGTTCCTTCAATTAAATAGAATACTAAGAATGATAACATAGTATATACTACTAAAGCAGTACCTGCTATAAAGCCACTAAAATGATACATTAAAATCATTATTAATAATACTAAAATAATACCAATAATACCCGCTACTAAAGTCTTATTAAGAGCAGCTTCTCCATATGTAGCTTCTACCGTACGAGAAGATATCTCATTTAATTTAGTAGGAAGTGAACCAGAATTTATAAGTTCTACTAATGATGTAGCTTCTTCAGTAGTAAAGTTACCTTGAATAATAACATCACTAGCAAAAGCTTTCTCTACCCTAGCAGCAGATAAACATCTTGATGTTGATAATGATCCACATTTATCTTTTTCTTTACTAAATGAATCATTATTCTCATCATAATCAAGCCAAATAACAATAACATTATTATTCATATCTTTTACTTTATTAGTTACATTATAAAATTTATCCGTATCTTTAATAGATAATGATACCGCAGGATGACCATACTGATCCGTAGTTACTTTAGCTTCTCCTCCTAATACATCCGAAGTCATAAGTAAATTATCATTATAATCTCTAAAAGATAATACCGCAGTTGAAGATATTACTTCTCTTGCTTCTTCTTTATTTTTAATACCCGCTAATGCTATTCTAATCTTATTATTATCTTCAATAGCTATCTCAGGTTCGTTTACACCTAAAATATCAACTCTCTTTAAAATAGCTTTATAAGTATTATAAACCATATCAGAAGTAAGTTTATTACCATCTAATGGTTCTATTTCATATAATACTTCAAACCCTCCTTGTAAATCTAAACCATAATTAATATTTTTAAATATAGGAATACTTAAATAAGCACTACCTATTAATACTATTAATGTGATAAAAGTACCTAGTATTACTCTTAATTTATTATTTTTAGTCTTTTCTTGTTTTTTCTTTTTCATATTGCATCCTTCTTTCTAACTTATCATATCTCTCTCAGTATTTTTTATTCTTTCTTTTAGAAAAGAATCTACTTTTTCAATATCAACATCAATAATATCATTAACCATCTCTGATATTGATAAATTCTTAGTCTTAATCCATTTATTTAGCTTAAGATAATTCCATATATCAATCATTTTAATATAACTATAATTATCTTTAATTAGTCTAAGTTTAACATTAAAAGCACCCCTTAAACTATTAAATAACTCCTCTTCACTCTTGTACTCCATCACATCACCATTAATATTGTACCATATAATTATTAAAAGTTAAAGAAAAAACGACCAATTTATGGTTGTTTTTCTGTCTCTACTTCTCTTTTTTCAAATAATAATTCTATATCAATATCTAAAGCTCTAGCTATATTACTTACTGTATCAAGAGAAAAATTCTTCCTACTATTAGGAGCTTCTATTCTTCTAATAAATTCATGGGAATATTCTGTTTTCTCAGCAAGTTGTGCTTGTGTCATATTTCTGCTTTTACGATAATACTTAATATTTTTAGCAACAACCATATAAATACTATCGCGTTCTGCTCCTTTTCTTCTCATAAGATATCACCTGTAATCTTATTGTCTCACAAAAAGAAAAATTTTTATGTAAACCATTTGGTTACATTTTTAATAAAAAATGCTTATTTAAACCACATTTTGATAAACATCTTTTATTTTCTTTAAAGTTTTCCTCTCACTACGTGACACTTCTACTTGATTCATACCCAAAATATCCGCTACTTCACTTTGTGTTTTATCTTCAAAATACCTTAAATATATAAGTTCCTTATAAGGACTTTCTAATTTACTTATTTCATCATTTAATAACATATAATCAATGTTATAGAAGTCTCTATTATCTCTAATAGTATCTAATAAAGATAAATCTTTACCATCATTAGATATTATTTTTTCCAAACTATCAACTTTATTCATAGCCTTAATAACATTATCTATAATAAGTGGATTAACTTCTAAAAACATCGCTAGTTCATTAACCGAAGGTTCCTTCATTAATTTCTGACTAAGTATATTACTAGCAGTACATATTTTTTTATAAAGACTTATATATTCATTAGAAACTTTAATACTTTTAATATTATTTATATAATTATACATTTCTCCATAAATATATTTAAAAGCATATGTAGAAAACTTAGTATTATGATCATTCTTATAATTATTATAAGCTTTAATAACTCCTATTACACCAACTTGATATAAATCATCTTTATCATAACCCTTAAAATATTTATTCATAATCATATAAATAAGACCACTATTTACTTTAATAATCTCCTCATACTTATTCATTAAATCATCCTCTCAAGCAATTCAAAAGCATCATACTCTCTATTTATTTTAGGGATATCTTTAAGTAATTTTCTAGACACATTAAACTTATCACAAATAATAAATTTATTATTATTATTTTCATATAGCCTATATATTTTATTTAGATATTTGATACTATAACTGTCTATTGAATACATATCATCAATATTAAGTACAACATATTTAAAATCTTTATCAATTATTCCTTTAATAGTATCCTTGTTTAAATCTCCTTTCAATCGAATAAATAAAATTCCTTTTCTAAACTCCATATTAGTTTTAAGCAATTTCTTCACCTTCCTTTTATAATTTACCACATTTATTTATCATTGAATACCCATTCGACAATACTAGTTATTTTTAGATACTA
>CAKPIH010000022.1 GCA_934162325.1 uncultured Bacilli bacterium | reverse complement strand
TCTTTACCTCATTTTCTATATCTAATTTTTTGCCTTACAGAGAATACTCATTCTCCATTTTACTTACTTTGGAACACCTGTTTACTGGGCAACTAATCATCATTATGTATATCTATGTTCTCCCCACTAAATAATTTTGTTACTTAATTATTTATAATAGTTCATATTTCTTCTACATTATCTATCAAGTTCCTCTTTTTTATATTAGGCTCATTCGTCTGGCAGCGAATTTTAACTATTTCATGAAGATTTAGCTTTCCTTCAGCATGGTTCCCTGCGTACCAAACACGCACTGAGACTTTTTTTGATATGCGTCCACTACCGAAGAAGGAATGTCAATCTGTCAGTTTACACTGATAATTGATATGGAGCCGAACTCGACCCAGTTCCAGACTTAATATCCAACATAGGATTTAGATGAAGAACTGGTATGACATCATCCATATCACAAACATTAAAAGCACGCATAATGCCTCCTTGAATATAAACTCCTGCAGCAAAACCACCATCATTATTCATATAATAAGGATTTAATAGCCATGCCCTACTGTTTTCATCATTATTAAGGATTAATTTCATCCAATTGTTTGAGGTACAAGTACTATCAAAATAATTTTCTTGTGCTGTGCACTTTTCTAAATCAACAGCATAGACGTAATCACTTGGATATGGTAAAGCTATCTTACCTTGCCATGTTGTTGGTCTTCCCGAACGTACAAGCGTGCTTCTTTCATGCACATACAAATAAGGGGAACGTATACCTCGCGCAATATCATTATCCCTAATGGTTCCTAAAAAATATGTTGTTTTTGAGATTAAATTCCTTGTTGTATCATTTTTGATTCCAGTTGATGTGAAGTCACATGTTTTGGTAGCGTTATCTGAGTTTGCATAACAATTACCACTTTCTGAATTATAATATAAGCTACCTCCAACAGTTTCGGATTCATAACCTGGATTTAATAATTTCATTAGTCTTGCATCTGACCAGTCATTCTTACCTGCATCTGTTTCGGCACCAGTTGATGTGCTTTTATTATCCCATGAATGTGTCCCTATTGTTTCACTCCTAATTAATTTTACTTTACCATCAAACACTCCGATTATTCGCCATATTTCACATGTAGATGAGGATTGATTTTCATAATCAGAACAATTGAAATAGATATAATTATTTGGTTCTGCACCATAATATCTAATATTACCCACAATATCTTGCATAAGATTATGTGTAGTATCATACTGATAGGTTATGTTACTATTATATGCCACAGAACTTGTTGATTTAAAGGTATCATCAGCTATTAATTTTGCTAATCCTTGATATGGTAATTTTCCTTGATTTGCATCAGCACTAATAGTACCACTAAATGTTGCTCCAATTACATCATTACCTGTTAGACTATTATCTATATATACTACTATTAAATACTTATTTACTGAAGTATTAGATAACTGCTCTGTTAATAGTTTTATTTGTCCAGTTTCAGTTATTCTACCCATTGCTACCAAATTAAATGATTGTTCTTTTAGATTATCTATTGATATAGTATCAACTGAAGAAGTGTTTTCTAATACTGCATACTTAAGTGCCCCTTTACTATCACCCGTAGTAAATGCATCTGATAAAGATGTTATGTTTAAATATAATGAACCATAACCTTTTGTTGTACAACTAGATTTTATTCCTATATTAGCATATGTTAAGGCCATCCCTTCTTTAATAGTAAACTTATTATTACTTATTAAATCACTTTCATTTAATAAGTTAATCGTAGCATTATTAATATCATTACCTTTAGTATACTCTATAGTAAAACAATTACTCGTTAATCCAATATTTACTTTACCACTAGCCCAGGATAAAGCTGCATAAGTAATACCAGATATTAATAATACTCCAAGTACTATTCCTAATATTATTAATTTTTTTCTCTTTTCCATATTAATACTCCTTTCATGCATAGAAAAAAGGCTATGAAAAATCACTAATATTTCTATTAGTTATTTCATAGTCTTTATCTATATTTTTAATAATATTATTTATCTTAAGGTTAGATTTGAACCCCCCCCCCAATTAACTTCTGGTTAACATTTCTATATAATACTTTTTTCATGAGAGAGGCCTCCTTTCCGATTTGCGAATTATTTGGGATCTTTTCGTAAATCTTTTTCTCTTACCTTACATATAAATGATATCATAAATAAAAAATAAATTCAATATAAATATTGATATTTTTATAATTTTTTAGTATAATGTATATGAAGAGAGAAATTTATCCATAATAAAAATGGGTAACACCTAGTTGTGAAGGTGTTCTCTCCATACTGTTGTATAGAGCACTGCCTTGGTGCTCTATTTTACTTATTTTCTAAGGTTACTACTATATATGAAATATAGTGTAACTAGAGTAATCCAAGCAAATGCTAGGACTAGATCCATCTCAAAACCCCCTTTAACAGAAAACTTTGAAACATAGAATCACCCCTTCCTTAACTTAGTTAAAAAAGGAGAGAACACCACCAGATATTACCGCATAAACATTATATATTGATAAGAAATAATAGTCAACTATTTTTTGACTATTATTTTATTTAGTTTGTGAAGTCTTTATTTATAAGTAATTACAAGTATTTTATATGCAATACAAATGTATTTATTTTTGAGACCTAGGCTCAAAAATACCCTGGAAGACTATAAAGTCTGAAAGGGAAAAAGAAAAAACTTAAGAACAAATCTTAAGTTTAATAATTATACTAATTCTAGAATAACTTCTAAAGCAGAATCTCCTTTTCTTTCAGATTTCTTAATTATTCTAGTATAACCACCATTTCTATCTTTATATCTTGGTGCTAATTCATTAAATACTTTATCAACAGCCTTACTGTCATTATGTAAGAATGCTAAAGCAAGTCTTCTAGATACTAAAGTACCTTTTTTACCATAAGTTACCATTTTATCAAAAGTTTTTCTTACTTCTTTAGCTCTAGTTTCAGTAGTAACTATTCTTTCATTTTCAATAAGTTGTTTTGTTAAAGTAGCAAGCATACTTCTTCTATGCTTATTATCTCTACCTAATTTTCTATAAGCCATAATTACCTCCTTATATTAATTTTCATCTCTAAAGTTTAGACCCATGTCTTTTACTTTATCCATAACTTCTTTTAAAGATTTTTTACCTAAGTTTCTAATCTTCATCATTTCATTTTCAGATTTATCTACTAAATCTTTTAGAGTTAAAATGTTTGCTCTCTTTAAGCAATTATATGCTCTTACAGAGAAATCTAAATCATCTATTGAAGTTTCTAATATTTTAACACTAGGATCCTCACTCTTAGATATCATTAATCCTGTCTCATCTGCAATAGCATTTAAACTAGTTAATATTTCAAAATGTTCAATTAAGATTCTTGCTGCTAATGCTAAAGCTTCTTCAGGAGAAATTGAACCATTAGTCCATACTTCTAATATTAGCTTATCAAAGTTATTATTTTGACCTACTCTAGCAGTTTCTACTTCATAGTTTATTCTTTCTACTGGAGAATATAAACTATCAATAGCTATTGCTCCTATTTTTGTTTTATCATTTTGTAATAGTTTCTTATTTTCATCTGCTACTACATAACCTCTTCCTGATCCAATAGTCATTTCCATATTAAGGCTTCCACCTTCTACTAACGTAGCAATTACTTGGTCAGGATTTAAGATTTCGATATCAGCATCTTTCTCAATATCACCAGCAGTTACTACTCCTGGAGTATTTTTAGTAAGTCTAATTATTTTATTTTCATCTTTAGCATGATTCTTAATAACAATACTCTTTAAGTTTAATACAATAGCAGTTACATCTTCTACTACGCCATCAATTTTTTGAAATTCATGAGCAACTCCATCAATTTTTACTGAAGTAATAGCATCTCCTGGTAATGAAGATAACATAACTCTTCTAAGTGCATTACCTAAAGTAGTTCCAAATCCTCTCTCTAATGGTTCTAATTCAAATTTACCATAATGAGAATCTTTTATATATTCTTTTACTTTATAATCTGGTTTTTCAAATTTTAACATCTTTGGATTCCCCTTTCCTAATTATCCACGTCTTCTTTTAGGTGGACGACAACCGTTATGTGGAATTGGTGTTTCATCTGTGATTGATTTTACTTCTAATCCTACAGTTTGTAAACTTCTAATTGCAGCTTCTCTACCTGAACCTAAACCTTTAACTTTAACGTTTACTGTTTTCATTCCAGCAGCAACTGCTTCTCTACCAGCAGCTTCAGCAGCCATACCAGCAGCAAATGGAGTTGATTTCTTACTTCCTTTTACGCCTTGAGTTCCAGCAGAAGCCCAACTTACTACATTTCCTTCTAGATCAGTAATAGTTACAATTGTATTATTGAAAGTTGAATGGATATGTACTTCACCAGCAGGAATATTTTTCTTAGTTTTTCTTTTTCTTGAATTATATTTTCCCATATTTTCCTCCTAATTATTTTTTCTTATTAGCAACAACTTTTCCTTTACCTTTACGAGTTCTAGCATTTCTACTAGTTCTTTGTCCTCTTACTGGTAAATTCTTTTTATGTCTAGTTCCTTGATAAGAATTTATTTCCATCTTAGTTTTAATATTTAAGTTAACTTCTCTTCTAAGATCTCCTTCAACTGTATGTTTTTCAACTTCTGCTCTTATTCTAGAAAGTTCATCATCAGTTAAGTCTTTTGCTTTCTTATTTAAGTCAACTTTAGCATTGTTAAGAATTGTTTTTGATAAATTTCTTCCTATACCATAAATATAAGTAAGAGATATTTCAATTCTTTTGTCGTTAGGTATATCTACACCTTTAATTCTTGCCATTATTTTTTCCTCCTATTAACCTTGTTTTTGTTTGTGTTTTGGATTTTCACAAATTACCATTACTTTTCCATTTCTTTTGATTATTTTACATTTGTCGCATATTTTTTTTACGGATGCTCTTACCTTCATTATTCATCCCTCCTATTTCTTATTATATACTATACGCCCTTGTGTTAGATCATATGGCGACATAGCGATAACCACAGTATCACCTGGTAAGATACGTATGTTGTTCATGCGCATTTTACCAGAAACATGGGCAACTACTGTGTGTCCCCCATCTAGTTCTACTTTGAACTTTCCTTGAGGTAAATTGTCAATTACTTTTCCTTGAACTTCAATTAGTTCTTCTTTACTCATAATTATCATCTCCTGTTAGTATTTCATAGCCATCTCTAGTTACAATAATAGTGTGTTCAAAGTGAGCAGATGGTTTATTGTCTCTTGTTATAATAGTCCAGTCATCATCTAGTAAGTATATCTTTCTTGTACCAGAAGTTAACATAGGTTCTACAGCAATTGTCATGTTCTCTTTCAAGATAATACCAGTACCCTTTTTACCATAATTAGGTACGCCTGGATCTTCATGAAGATTGCTTCCAATACCATGTCCTTCTAGTTCTCTTACTACTCCTAGTTTATGACTAGTAGCATATTCTTCAATAGCACTTGATACATCTCCTAGATGTACTCCAGCTTTTACTTGTTTTAAACCTTCATATAAAGCCTTTTCAGTATGTTCTAGAAGATATTTCTTCTCACTATTTATTTCTCCTACTGGATAAGTCCATGCCGAATCACCATGATAACCTTTATAACAAGCACAAATATCAAGTGTAACTATATCTCCATTTTTTAATTTTCTTTTACCTGGTATACCATGTACTACTTCCTCATTAACCGATATACATATACTAGCAGGATATCCTTCATATCCAAGACATGATGGAGTAGCATCTCTACTAATAATGTAATCATGAGCAAGTTTATCAAGTTCACCAGTTGTAATTCCTGGCTTTATATAGTCTTTTATATACTGATGTGTATCATAAACTATTCTGCCAGCAATTCTCATTAGTGATAATTCATATTCACTCTTAATTGTAATCATTATTTAATTACCTTCTTTATTTCATCAAAGATATCCTCAGTAGTAATATTATCTACTTTTATTTTAAGTAAATTACCCTTATTCTCATAATATTCAAGTAAAGGATAAGTTTCTTTCATAAAAGTATCAAATCTATTTATAAAAGATTCTTCGTTATCATCACTTCTTGTTTTAAGTGATGAACCACAATTATCACAGATACCTTCTTTTAGTGGAGCATATTCTTTATTTATTAAGTTATAAGATAGTCCACATTTAGAGCAAACTACTCTAGATAATGCTCTTTTCATAGCAAGTTCTTTATCTATATCAAGAAATACCACTAAACCCTCATCATAATTTAATTCTTTTAAAATATTATCATAAGTTTTAGCCTGACTAATATTTCTCGGATATCCATCTAGGATATAACCCTTTTTACAATCTTTAGCTTCAAGTCTTTTCTTAAGAAGTTTGGTAATAACTTCATCAGATACAAACTCTCCTCTTGCCATAGCGGATTTTATTTCCATACCTATTTTAGAAGAGGCCGCTATTTCATTTCTTAAAAGGTCTCCAGTAGATATGTGAGGAATATTATATTCAGTGCAAACTTTAGCTGATATGGTACCTTTACCGGCAGCAGGAGCTGCCACAAATATAATATTCTTCATTATCTTGCTCCTTTATAATTTCTATTTATTAAACTACTTTCTATTTGTCTACATGTTTCAATAGCAACACCTACTACAATTAGTACTCCAGTACCACCAATTGATACTGATGTAGGTAGTCCAGTATTTATAAAACTACTAAATACTATTGGAAGTCCTGCAATTAATGCTATAAATGTAGAACCTAAGAAAGTTATTCTATTTAAAATCTTAGTAATATATTTTTCAGTTTCTACTCCAGGTCTAATACCAGGAATATAACCACCATTTTTATTTAAGTTTTTACTTAGTTCTTTAGGATTAATTTGCATATTTGTATAGAAGAATCCAAATACAAATATTAAGATTATATATAATACAAATCCAGTAGGTGTTGTATAATTAATATACTTTGTAACAAATACTGAGAATCCAGAGTCTTCTCCTAGTAAACCTGCTATAAAAGTTGGTATAGACAAGATTACTGATGCAAAGATAACTGGCATTACATTAGCGGAATTTAATTTAAATGGAATATAATTTTGTTTTGCACCATAAGCAGATGCTGTTCTATTTGAATATTGAATAGGAATTCTTCTTTCTGAACATTCTTCAAAGACAACTCCTACTACTATTGCAAGATAGAATAAGATAAAGACAATAAACTTAATTATTCCTAAAAATAATGCTGTATTACCATCTAGTATAAATGTACTAAATGTATCAATAAACATCTTTGGTACAGTTGATATAATACCAGCCATAATGATTAGTGATATACCATTACCAATACCTTTTTGAGTAATTTGATCTCCTAACCATAATAAGAATGCTGTACCACCAGTTAAGAATAATGCAATCTTCATATATTCTAAAGTACCTGCTCCTTTTACAAAGGTAAATGCCATAGCAAATCCTTGTAAGAAAGCTAAAATAATACCAAGATATCTATTAATTTGATTAATCTTTTGTCTTCCTTGTTCCCCACTTTCCTTAAGTTCAGTAAAGTAAGGAATAATATCCATTTGTAATATTCCAGTAATGATACTAGCAGAGATATAAGGCATAACACCTAGAGCAAATATTGAAAAATTCTTAAGTGCTCCTCCACCAATAGCATTATATAATTCCCATAATCCTAAGCTTGATATAGCCCCCTTAGTTCCAGGTACAGGAATTGTTGTACCTAGAGCAAATATTAGAAGTCCCATTAGTGTAAAACCAATTCTTTTCCTAATATCTTTGTTTTTAGGACTAAAGATTAATTTTAGATTTTTAAACATCTAAATCACCTCAGTTTTTCCACCAATAGTTTCTATTTTATCTTGTGCACTCTTAGTAAATGCATTAGCTTTAACAGTTAATTTCTTAGTTAGTTCTCCACTTCCTAATACTTTAACTCCATCAAGTTCTTTCTTAATTAGACCTACTTCTTTTAATAAAGCAGTATCTACTACTGTACCATCTTCAAATCTATTTAAATCAGATACATTAACAGTACTATATACTGTTCTAAATTCATAATTGTTGAATCCTCTTTTTGATAATCTTCTAAATAGTGGTAATTGACCTCCTTCAAATCCAGGTCTTACTCCACCACCGCTTCTAGCGTTTTGTCCTTTCTCACCTTTACCAGAAGTTTTTCCAGTACCAGAACCAGGTCCACGACCTACTCTTTTTCTATTCTTAACTGAGCCATCAAGACTACTTAATTCATGTAATTTCATTATCTTAATTCCTCAACTTTCTTATCTCTTAAGTAAGCAACATGGTCTGGAGATTTTTGTGCTTTAAGTGCATTTAAAGTAGCTCTAGCAGCATTAATCTTAGTACTAGATCCTAAACTCTTAGATAATACATCTTTAACACCAGCAAGTTCAAGTACATCTCTAACTGGTCCACCAGCTTTAACTCCAGTACCTTCTTTAGCAGGTTTAAGCATAACTCTTACTGCTCCTTCTTTAACGATAATATCGTGAGATATTGTTCTATTATCAATTAGGTCAACTTTTATTAAATTCTTACTAGCAGCTTGTGTAGCTTTTTTAACAGCATCTGGCATTTCTTTAGCTTTACCAGTACCAAGACCTACTAGTCCTTTTCTATTTCCTACTACTACAGTAGCAGCAAATCTAAATTGTCTACCACCTTTAACAACTTTAGTTACTCTTCTAATTTCAATTACCTTATCCTCTAGATCAGATTTTGGTTTAGAAGTTCTGTTATTATTTCTAGGTCTTTTTTTATCAAATTTACGATTTCTATTATCGTTTCTTCTACCTTCAGTTTTAACTTCAGTATTTTTTACTTCAGTATTAACTTCAGTCTTCTTATTTTCTTCCATATTTTCTCCTCCTCTGTTCTAGAATTCTAATCCGCCAACACGAGCTGCTTCTGCTAAAGCTTTAACACGTCCATGATAAAGATATCCACCTCTATCAAATACTACGGTATTAATTTTTGCTTTTTTAGCTCTTTTAGCAATTTCTGCTCCGATTACTTTAGCAGCTTCTACATTACCACCATTTTTAAGATTTAATTCTTTTTCTAGTGATGATGCACTAACTAAAGTAACACCTTTAACATCATCGATGATTTGAGCTTCAATATTAGCATTAGATCTAAATACACATAATCTAGGTCTTTCACTAGTACCAGATAAATTTTCTCTGATTCTAGTATGTCTAACTTTTCTCATTTCATTTCTTGAAACTTTTTTAATCATACCTATATCCTCCTATTTATTATTTAGAAGCTTTCTTTCCTTCTTTACGACGAATTTGTTCACCTTTGTATTTAATTCCTTTTCCTTTATAAGGTTCAGGTTGTCTTACTTTTCTTACGTTAGCGGCAAATTCCCCAACTTTTTCTTTATTAATACCTGATACTTCAATTTCAGTATTAGATATTCCTGTTACAGTAAGTCCAGTTGGAACTTCCATAACTACTGGATGAGAATATCCTGCTGATACAGTAAGTTTATTTCCTTGTACATTAAACTTATAACCTACACCAACGATTTCTAATCCTTTTTTATATCCTTCACTAACACCGATAATCATATTTTTAATATTAGCATTAGTAGTACCATGCATAGCATGAGTAAATTTATCTTTTTTAGTCATTTCTACTACTACAGTGTTATCTTCTACTTTAACATTAATACCTTTAACTAAATCTAAAGTAAGTTCCCCTTTAGGTCCTTTAACTGTAACAGTATTATTTTCTACATTTACATTAACATTCTCTGGAATACTTAAAACTCTTTTACCAATACGGCTCATTATTTCACCTTACCAGATATAAGCAATTACTTCTCCACCTAAAGATAATTTTCTTGCTTCTTTATCAGTCATAATACCTTTAGATGTAGAGATAATAGCAATTCCTAAACCATTTAATACAGTAGGTAATTCATCTTTACCAGCATATACTCTAAGTCCAGGTTTTGATATTCTCTTAAGACCAGTAATTACTCTTTCTTTATTTTTATATTTTAATGTTAATGTAATATTTTTTTGAACTCCTTCACCATCAATAGTATAGTCTTCAATAAATCCTTCATCTTTTAAGATTTTTGCTATTTCTTCTTTTACTTTAGATGTAGGAATTACAACTGAAGATGCTCTATTTTGATTAGCGTTACGAATTCTTGTAAGCATATCTGCGATTGGATCTGTCATTATAAATCCCTCCTTCTTTTATTGTTGGGTTTACCAACTTGATTTCTTTACACCAGGTATTTGACCTTTGTATGCAAGTTCTCTAAAGCAAATACGGCAAATTCCATATTTCTTAAGTACAGCATGAGGTCTTCCACATATTTTACATCTAGTGTATTTTCTAACCTTATATTTAGGTTCTCTTTCTGATTTAACAATCATTGATTTTCTTGCCATCTTATTATTCCTCCATTATTTCCTAAAAGGAACTCCAAGTTCACTTAATAAATCATAAGCTTCTTCATTAGTATTAGCAGTGGTAACGATAACAATATCCATACCTCTTACTTTTTCAACTTCATCAAATTTAATTTCAGGGAAAATTATTTGTTCTTTAATACCGATTGTATAATTTCCTCTTCCATCAAAACTCTTAGGAGATAATCCTCTAAAATCTCTTACTCTAGGTAAACTAATACTAATTAATTTATCTAAGAAAGTATACATATTGCCTCCTCTTAAAGTTACTTTACAACCAATTTTGTGTCCTTCTCTTACTTTAAATGAAGCTATTGATTTTTTAGCTGTAGTTTCTACTGCTTTTAATCCAGTAATTTTTTCTAATTCATTTACAGCATTTTCTAAGTTTTTAGAATTAACAGTAGCATCTCCTACTCCCATATTAACAACGATCTTCTCGATCTTTGGAACTAGCATTGGAGTAGTATAACCATGTTTTTCTGTTAAACTTGGAACAACTTCTTTAATATATTTTTCTCTTAGGCGGTTCATACTTCGCCCTCCTTCCAAATTACAGAACATTTATTAATTGTTCCTATCCTTTTTATTAGTTAATTTTTTCGTTAGATTTTTTAGATATTCTAACTTTATTACCTTTACTATCTTTTTCAATTTTTACTTTTGTAGGCTTTTTAGTTTTTGGATCTACTAACATAACATTAGATACATGAATAGCAGCTTCAGTTTCAATTATTTCACCATTACCACCATTATTTTTAGGTTTTAAATGTTTCTTAACAATATTAACACCTTCAACTATTACTTTAGAATCTAATATTTTAGTAATTTTACCTTCTTTTCCTTTATTGGAACCAGATACTACTACTACTTTATCGCCTGTTTTAAGTTTCTTCATAATTCCTCCTTAAATCCTATAGCACATCTTTTGCTAAACTTACAATCTTAGTAAAATCTTTATCTCTAAGTTCACGTGCTACTGGTCCTAAAATTCTAGTACCTACTGGACTCTTATCATCTTTAATAATAACGCAAGCGTTATCATCAAATCTGATATAACTACCGTCATCTCTTCTAACTCCTCTTTTAGTTCTTACTATAACAGCTTTTACAACTTTGCCTTTCTTTATAGTACCATTAGGAGTAGCTTTCTTTACTGTAGCAACAACTATATCTCCAATATTACCTGTTTTAACTTTACTTCCACCTAGAACTCTAATTACTAATACTTCACGAGCTCCACAGTTATCTGCGACTTTTAGACGCGTTTCTTGTTGTACCATATTATTTCCTCCTTCCGACTAAAGAGCTTATAGAATAACAGCTTTCTCTATTACTTCTACTAGTTCATATCTCTTAGTTTTAGACAATGGTCTAGTTTGGGCTAAGCGAACTTTATCTCCAACATGTGCCATATTATTTTCATCATGAGCAGCATATTTTTTAGAATATTTAACTCTCTTGCCATATAATGGGTGTTTCTTGTAAGTTTCTACTTTAACTGTAATAGTTTTATCAGCTTTGTCAGAAACTACAGTACCAATTAGTTCTTTTCTTTCTTTCATAACGTGCACCTCACTTACCCTTCTCTTCTCTCGTTAAGAATAGTTTTAATTCTAGCTACTTCTTTTCTAAGATCATTTATTCTAGAAGGTTTTTCAATCATACCAGTAGCTTTTTGCATTCTTAAACTGAAAAGTTCTTCTTTACATTCAGTAACTTTTTTATTAAGTTCTTCGGTGGTTAATTTTCTAAGTTCATTAGTTTTCATTTACTTCACCACTTTCTTCTTTCTTCACAAATTTACATTTAATTGGTAATTTGTGTGATGCAAGTCTTAAAGCTTCTCTAGCAGTAGCTTCATCTACTCCATCAATTTCAAACATTATTTTTCCTTCTTTAACAACGGCAACCCATACTTCAGGATTTCCTTTACCTTTACCTTGTCTTGTTTCAAGAGGTTTTTTAGTTAGTGATAAGTTAGGGAATATATTAATCCAAACCTTACCACCTCTCTTCATATATCTTGTCATAGCTATTCTGGCAGCTTCTATTTGGTTAGCAGTAATCCATGCTCCCTCTTTTGCCATTAAACCATAACTTCCAAAATGAAGTTCAGTATTTCCTTTTGCTTTACCTTCATAAGGTAGACGGAAAGTTTTTCTATGTTTAGTTCTTTTTGGCATCAACATGAGAATTACCTCCCTTACTTAGTATTTCACCTTTATAGATCCATACTTTTACTCCAATTTTTCCATAAGTAGTATCAGCTTCAGCAGTAGCATAATCGATATCTGCTCTTAGTGTATGTAGAGGAATAGTTCCTTCTGAATATCCTTCACCACGAGCAATATCAGCACCACCAAGTCTTCCTGATACTAATGTTTTAATTCCTTTTGCTCCAGCTTTCATAGTGTTTCTGATTGCCTTCTTTTGAGCAACTCTAAATGAAACTCTATTTTCGATTTGATGAGCAATGTTTTGTGCAACTAGTTCTGCTACCATATCTGGGTTCTTAATTTCTACTACAGAGATTTGAACTTCTTCACCAACTAGTTTAGATACTTCTTTTTTAATTTTTTCAATTTCAACACCACTTTGGCCAATAATTAAACCTGGTTTAGCAGCATATACAAAGATTTCACATCTTTTAGCATTTCTTTCAATAATAATCTTAGAAATATTAGCATTTTTAAATTTCTTATTTAAATATTTACGAATTTTATAATCATTATTTAAATACTTAGCGAAATCATTTTCAGCATACCATTTAGATTCCCAGTCTTTATTGATTCCAATTCTAAGTCCTGTTGGACTAACTTTTTGTCCCATTAAAGTGTCCTCCTTCTTTTATTTTTCAGCCACTACTATAGTTATGTGACTTGTCTTATGATCGTTTCTACCTGTACGACCTCTTGAATCAAATTTGATTCTTTTAATTACTAATGCTTCATCTACGAAACATGTTTTAACATAAAGATTTTCTTCCTTCATGCCAAAGTTATTAACAGCATTTGCCGTAGCACTTTCTAGTACTTTAGAAATAACTCTAGATGCTCTTTGAGGTTGGTTAGCAAGAATAGCTCTTGCCTCATCAACACTCTTACCTCTTATTAAGTTAATAATAAGTCTTGTCTTTCTAGGAGATATTCTAACTGTCTTAGCTACAGCCTTAGCTTCAGTTCTTTCCATTTCTAATTCCTCCTCTTAAGAAAATTATTTCTTGTCTGATCCGTGTCCGCCAAACTTTCTAGTAGGAGAAAATTCTCCTAATTTATGTCCAACCATATCTTCAGTTACATATACAGGAATAAATTCTTTTCCATTATGTACTGCAAAAGTATGACCAATAAATTCAGGAAAGATTGTTGAACGACGTGACCAAGTTTTTATTACTTCTTTCTTACCAGATTCATTTAATGCTCTTACTCTTTTTAATAATCTATCAAAGACATAAGGTCCTTTTTTAATACTTCTAGCCATTATTTAATCTTCCTTTCTTTATTTCTTACGACGAGTCACAATATATTTATCTGACTCTTTCTTATTCTTTCTTGTCTTGTATCCAAGAGCTGGTTTACCCCAAGGTGTCATTGGTCCACTTCTACCTATTGGAGCTCTACCTTCACCACCACCATGTGGGTGATCATTAGGGTTCATAACAGAACCACGAACAGTAGGTCTAAATCCTTTATGTCTAGTCCTTCCTGCTTTACCTATTTTTACTAGTGAATAGTCTTCATTTCCAACTACTCCGATAGTAGCTCTACAAGTACCTAAGATTCTTCTTGTTTCACCACTACCTAATCTAATTAAAACATATTTTTCTTCTCTACCAAGAATCTGAGCAGATGCTCCAGCACTTCTTGCTAAACTTGCACCTTTACCTGGTTTTAATTCGATATTGTGAATTACAGTACCAACTGGAATATTCATAATAGGAAGTGCATTTCCTACTTTAATATCAACATTTTCACCAGACTCAACAACTGTACCAACAGTTAATCCTTTAGGAGCAATGATATATGCTTTTTCTCCATCTTTATAAGTGATTAGAGCAATATTTGCACTTCTATTTGGATCGTACTCAATAGCAGTTACCATAGCAGTAATACCATCTTTTCTTCTCTTGAAGTCAATCAATCTATATTTTCTTTTTACTCCGCCACCTCTATGTCTAACAGTAATTTTACCTTGATTATTTCTACCATTAGTTTTTTTCTTAGTAACTGTCAAACTTTTTTCAGGAGCTTTTTTAGTAATTTCTTCACTTGTTAGTACAGATCTTTGTCTTGTACCAGCAGTCATTGGTTTATAAACTCTTATTGCCATTATATTTCCTCCTTACTAGTCGAAACTAATAGTTTCACCTTTCTTTAAAGTTACTATAGCTTTCTTATATTTACTAGTCATACCAGTATATTTTCCAACTCTCTTTTTCTTAGGATGAGAATTAGTAATATTTACTTTTTCAACTTTAACACCAAACTTCTTTTCGATAGCTTGTTTAATTTCAGTTTTATTAGCTTTATTTGCTACTTTGAAAGCATATTTTCCTTCTGCTTCCATATTAGCAGTTTTTTCAGTAATAACTGGTGCTAAGATTATATCTAAATAATTATTCATTATTTAAGCACCTCCTCTAGCATAGTTAATGCTTCTTCTTCAATTAATAAATTATCTGAAGATATTAAATCAAAAGTATTGATTTCACTTGGTAAAACAACTTTTACATTAGCTAAGTTTCTAGCAGCTAAACAAACATTGTCAGTAAGTTCTTTAACACATACTAATACCTTATGATTAGTAAGATTTAATCCTTCTAATAAATTTACCATTTCTTTAGTTTTATTAGTTTCAAATTCAATAGTAGATACTACTACTAACTCTTTATCTAATACTTTATAAGATAATGCACTCTTAAGTGCTAATCTCTTTTCTTTCTTATTCATTTTCTTTGAATAATCTCTTGGTACTGGTCCAAATACAATACCACCATGTCTATAATGTGGTGCTCTAATACTTCCTTGTCTTGCATTACCAGTTCCTTTTTGTCTGTATGGCTTTCTTCCGCCACCAGCTACTTCACTTCTAGTTTTAACCTTAGCAGTACCTTGTCTAGCTCCTGCCATAGCGGCAACAACTGCATCTTTAATTACTGCATCATTTGGTTCAATATTAAATATGTTATCTTCTAATTTTATATCCTTTACCTTTTCGCCTTTAAGACTTAAAACATCTATTTTCTTAGACATAATTTCCTCCTTTATCATCACAATTATTTTTCTTTATTATATAGTACTAATTATTCTGCTGTTTCTTGTGATGTTTCAACACTCGCTAGTTCTTCATTAATAGTTTCCATAGTTTCTTCTGCTACTTCTTCAGAAGCAACTCCTTCTTCGTAAACTACTAATTCTACTGGTTCATTTACTTTATCACCAGTTTTAACTGAAGTTCTAACCAATACTAAAGAGTTTTTAGGTCCAGGAACACTTCCTTTAATTAAGATAACATTATTTTCTAGGTCTACACTAATAACTTCAAGATTTTGAATAGTTACTTGTTCATGACCCATATGTCCAGGTAATTTCTTTCCTGGTAAAACTCTCATTGGTAACAATGTACCCATTGAACCTACTCCTCTATGATATTGAGATCCATGACTCATAGGTCCTCTACTTTGATTGTGTCTTTTAATAACACCTTGGAAACCTTTACCTTTAGAAGTACCAGTTACATCAACCATTTCTCCTGCAGCAAAAGTATCAGCTTTAAGAACATCTCCTAAAGCATATTCGCTAACACTAGCACCTCTGATTTCCTTTAAGAAGCGCTTAGGGGTAGCATTTGCTTTTTTTAGATGACCAATTTCAGGTTTATTACTTCTTGATTCTTTCTTATCAACTGTAGCAAGTTGGATTGCATCATATCCATCTGTTTCTTTAGTTTTGATTTGTGATACTACATTATCTTCAACTTCAATAACAGTTACAGGAATAAGTTTTCCATCAGTAGTAAATACTTCAGTCATCCCTTTTTTTCTTCCTAAGATTCCTTTCATTTTCTTCCTCCTATTAATTATTTTTTAATTTTTATATCAACACCACTAGGTAAATCTAAATGAGCAAGTGCTTCAATAGTTTCTTTACTAGGGTCTGTGATATCAATTAGTCTTTTGTGAGTTCTTTTTTCAAATTGCTCTCTTGAATCCTTGTACTTATGTACCGCTCTTAAAATTGTAATTTTTTCAATTTCAGTAGGTAATGGTACAGGTCCAGATACTACTCCACCAGTTCTTTTAACAGTAGCTACTATTTTAGCAGCAGCGCTATCTAGAACTCTGTGATCGTAAGCTTTTAATTTAATTCTCACTTTCTCCTTTGCCATTTTGTTGTCCTCCCTTCGCCTATATCTTGGTATAGACATAGCTCCGAACGAATTACCTGATATTCCTTTAATTTATTTGACAACTTAACCGGGTGTATCAGCAACTTCGCACATCTAAGCCAGTCACACTCCTACAATTATACCTTATAATTATATTAAAATCAAGTAAAAAAATGACTTTTTTTCACTTTTTTCTTATTATTTGGTATTTTCTAGGAAAAACGATAGATTTTCCTAGTCATTTATAGCCATTAAGTCTATAAATGAAGCATCAATATGCCCTATTATATTACAGTTAAAAAAAAAGAAAAAGCACTATAAAGTGCTATAAAGTAATCTCTCCTAATCTTATTAATTCTACTACAGCTTGAGCTCTACCCTTAACAGATAATTTTTGCATAGTATTAGAAATATGATTTCTAACAGTTTTTTCACTAATATTTAATATATTAGCAATTTCTCTAGTAGTTTTATTTTCTATCAGTAATGAGAAGACTTCTTTTTCTCTCTTGGTTAATATACCTTTACTCATAAATACCTCACTTCCCTATAGGGTGGTATATATCTGTTCATATTATTGTATTCAATAATCATGATTAAGTGAAGTATTTTTAACTATTTTTAATAAGAACAACTATAACTATTACAACCGCAATTACCTTGGTTATACGTTTGACATCCAAAAGCGGCATTCCTACATGTATTATATGAACTACAATATTTAGTTCTTGTCCAATAGCCACAATTACATGTTCGTTGCTTATAAGAACATATAGTTCTAGATAAATCTCCTTGATAGTTTTTAGCTTTACATCCTTTTTCATTAGTAGTATAAGTACTAGAATAAGATCTTTCCCAATCACTATATGAATAGCTCTTACATGAACATGGATAAGCCGCCCTTGCATTATATGTCTCACAACCAAAGTCTGACCTTCTACAATAATATGTGGAAGAACAACTTCTATCCCTAACATAATACCATATTGTCTCTTCTGCTACATTACCAGCTTTATCAGTACATCTTAAATATGTTCTTTTATTTCCAGAACGAGAACTCATACCTTGTGATGTATTAGTAGTACCAGTCGTAACAGTACCATTATCATTCATATAAGTCTCTTTCATCCCGGAACCACTATCGCTACAACTTACCCACACTTCTTTTCCAGTACACCAAGTTGTTCCAGTCGAAGGTCCATAATCCATTGAAGGAGGTGTTGTATCCTTCCATACAGCATATAAAGTATAATTATTAGCATTATGAGTACCCCACCATTGACCAGATGAATAGGATGCTGATGTTGCCGATGAACTCTCACTCCAACCCATAAAAGTATAACCAGTCTTTGATGGTCTATCAGAAGATAAATAAATATTTCCATTAGGAGCATATTTATAACTTTGACTAGATGGCCCACCACTTCCTCCATTGGCGTTATATGTTATTGTATAAGTATTAGGAGTCCATAATGCATAAACAGTATGATCGCTATTTGCAGTAACCTTAGTAGAACTACTAATAGTACCTTCTTGATATGTAGTAGCAGTCCTTCCTTCTTCCAATTGAAGATTACTCCAGCTAACACTACCTTGTGTTGAATTCAAAATTTTAGCACTAATTGTATACGTTTTACCATCAGTTAGTGAATAAGCATCAAATCTAACTAAAGTATCAATTTTTGCTCCATTTATTCCAAATCGTAAATTATCAAATGATGAATCCTTAGTAAAAGTTAAATAAACAGTACCAGACTTTTGCACTTTAGTGGCAGTTAAATTTTTAACATATTCATTTCCCTTAAATCCCTGAATTTTCCATTGTAATTCAGTTCTAGTATCTGCTGATTTCTGTTTAAACACACCATTAGTATAAGATAGATTATCATTTTCAATAATATTTTTATAATAAAATAAATTCTTCATGCTCCAGCCCACTAGTGTATAACCTCTTTTAGTAGCAGTAGGTAAATTTCCATAAACCCCATCAGGCTTAACCTTTTTCGTAGTAAAAGAAGCTTTTCCTCCAAGTGGATCAAAAGTAACAGTAAAATTTACAACTTCAAAATTCTTAGTACTCTCGCTATAGTTATTACTTTTATCTACTGTTCTAGCGGTTACTTTTGCTTTTCCAGTAGTAGTATAACTTATACTTACCTGATTATTTTTTACTTGATACCAAGTATCTTTTTC
>CAKPIH010000021.1 GCA_934162325.1 uncultured Bacilli bacterium | reverse complement strand
ACTTATATGCTACTGGTAAGAATGCTACATTAAATGGTTAAAGAAGATACTAGTTTATCTTCTTTTTAATTGTATATTTCTTAGTTAAAAAGTATTTCACTATGAATATAATATCTAATAATTATTACATATATAGACTATATAGTAGGCTATATATGTCACTATAAGACTATAAGACTTATAGTGAAAATAAATATTAAACTATTGATAAATATTTACCTTTATAGTATAATATTATTATATTAGATAAGAAGGAGATAGAGTATGGATAAAATAAAAGATTGGATTAAAAAAAATAAAGGGTTATCGGTTATATTGTTATTAGCAGTAGTATTCTTAATAGTAATAATAGTTATATTTGTAGAGTTACTAGTAGGAGGATCACATAATAAATATGGTAATAGATTAGATGGTATAGATAAAGTAAAAATAAGTGAAAAAACATATGATGGAGTAAAACAAGAAGTAGAAGAAACAGGATTAACTGAAGAAGTAGAAACAAGACTTCAAGGTAGAATAGTTTATACTACTATTACATTAAAAAGTGATACATCAGTAGATAAAGCCAAAGAAATAGCCTCAAATACCTTAGATAATTATACAAATAGTGAATTAGAATATTATGATTTTTCATTCTTTTTAAAATGGAAAGGTGAAGAAAAAGATACTGTAATTACCGGTAATAAACATCATAATTTAGATACCATTACATGGACTAATAGTTAGGAGAACACTATGAAGAAGAGGAATAATAAAGTAATAGTACTAATCGTAGTAGCAGTCTTATTTGCTGTAAGTCTATTAATATTTATATTAAATTATAGTAAAGATAATTCAAGCTTTTCTATTCTAGAAAAGAAATGGATTAATGATAATACAAGTAATGTATTAGATATAAGCGTATATAATGATGTACCAGTATATGGAAAAAGTGGTAAAGGAGTAATCTTTGATTTACTAGATGACTTTACAACTACTTATGGAATAAACTTTAATAAAATATCCTATTCCGTTGATAGTAGTTCCAATCTAAATAAAAATGCCTTTAGAGTATTAAATAATAATGAAAGTCTAACAAATAAAGATATCTTACTATACGAAGATAATTATGTATTAGTTAGTACTGAAGAAGAAGTAATAAATAATATTAATGATATAGATAACCATACAGTAGCAGTCTTAAAAACAGATTTAAATACTGTAAGTAATGATTTATCTGAAGTAAAGAAAATATCATATTTACAAAAAGAAAATGTTAATGAACTAGAAGAAGCATTAAAAAATAAAGAAACAAATTATGTTATTGTACCATATAACATGTATATGGATTTTATCTTAAAAAATGATTTACATATTCTTTATCATTTTAGTGATATCTCTAAAAAATATGTATTAACCATAGAAAATAAAACATTCTTAGATATAATGAAAAAATATTATCTAGGATATCAAAAAAATAAACAACAAACCTCATACAAAACAAACTTCTTAAGTGAATTCTTCTATGACAAAGAAATAACTGAAGCTGATCGTATGAGTTATAATAGTTCTTCTTATAATGTTGGATATATAACTTATATGCCATTTACTGGTAAAGAAGAAAAAGATTTAGTAGGTACTTTATCTAATTACTTAAGTGGCTTTGAAGACTTATTTGATGTAGATTTAAAAGTAAAATATTATAATAATATTGAAGAATTAAAAAAAGACTTATCAAGTGGTGAATTAGATTTAGCCTTTGCTAACTTTAATAAGAATGGTTTAAATATCGATACCATTTTAACTACTAATTTATTCGAAGAAAAATATGTTGTCTTATCCACTGAACCATTTGCTATAAATAGTATCAAAGGATTAAAAGATAAAGAAGTAATAACAGTAAAGAATACTTATATAAATGATTACTTAAATACAAATAGTATTAAGAATACTGGATATAATAATACAGATGACTTACTTAGAAATATTAAAAATAAAAGTATTGTCGTAATAGATAAAGCAACATATGATTATTATAAAACAAGAAAATTTAGTGATTTCAAAGTAATATATGAAGGAGTATTACCATATAACTATAGTTTTATGATTAGAGATGTAAATAAAAATAAAATCTTTAGTGAAATGTTTACATATTATACATCTTCAGTAAATTATGATACTATAAAATATAAAGATAATACAAATTCAAAAATATATGAATTTAGTCTTTTAACAACTTTCTTATTAGCAATCTTAGTAATTCTAATAATTATCTTCTTAATATTCTTTATTAAGAAAAAGAAAGAAAATAGTACCATTGTAACTAATAATGATAAATTAAAATATATTGATACAATGACATCATTAAAGAATAGAGCATATTTAAATTTAAAAATAAAAGAATGGGATGATAATGTTATATATCCTCAAGCCTTTGTAATAATAGATTTAAATAATATTAAAGATATTAATGATAGCCATGGCCATGAAGAAGGAGATACCATTATTAAGAAAGCTGCGAGTACATTAATTGTTAATCAAGAGCCTAATACAGATATTATTAGAACTGATGGTAATGAATTCCTAGTATATATGGTAGGTTATAGTGAAAAAGATGTCATAAGTTATACCAGAAAAATATATAAAGAATTAAAAGAATTACCATATGGTTATGGAGCCGCTATCGGGTATAGCATGATTATGGATGATATCAAAACTGTAGATGATGCCATTAATGAAGCTACTATTGATATGCGAAATAAAAAGGAAAATAATAATGGATAAAATAGTAGGTAAGGTAAAAAAACAAATAGAAAAAGCTAAAATAAAAAGATACTTCAAAAAACTAATAGAGATTCTAAGTTTAAAAGAACTTAGAATCTTACCTGCTTACTTAGCCTATAGTTTCGTATTAGCAGTAGTACCAATCTTAACTATAATAGTCATAGTAGCGGGTTTCTTTTCTATATCAATAGATTCCGTAATATCTCTTCTTACTGATTTACTTCCTAGTTATGCCAGTAGAGTAGTTGTAGATGCTATCTCAGGACAAAGCTTTGACTTTAGTGTTGGATTATTAAATATAGTTACTTTCTGTATTGCAGCTAATGGCATGTATGCTATTATAAGTGCTTCTAATAGTCTATATAAAATAGAAGAAACAAATATAATTAAAGATAGACTAAGATCAATAATAATACTATTAGTCATAATAATACTTTTACTATTCTTAATCTTAGTACCTATGCTAGGAGAACAAATATTAGAATTACTTAGAAATAGTAAACCATTTACTGGTATAATAGATGAAATGATAATGGTATATAGTATAATAAAATGGCCTATAACATTTATAATAATATTCTTAAATATAAAATTAATATATCAAATAGCTCCATCTAAAGAAATAAAAAGTGAAGAAACCACTATTGGAGCCTTTATAACAACCTTAGGCTGGGTAGTATTTACTGCTTTCTTTGGCTATTATATTAAATACTTTGGTAGATATGACTTAGTATATGGAGGATTATCTAGTATTATAATATTATTAATATGGGTATATACATTATGTTTTATCCTAATACTAGGAATAGTAATAAATACAATGAAGTATAATAAATCATAATATAATCATAATAATATTGATAGTATTACTTAAATAAAGACAGACTACAATCATAGTAATACTATTATCTCCTTATATATGAAGTCTAAATGACTTAAGTGAGTTTAAAGCTCACTTTTTTTTATTTTCTTCTTCAGCCTATAGTCTTCTGAGGTATTTTTATGCCTAAGGTCATAAAAATAATAAATTTTTTTAATAATTATCACAGATAGAGGTAAAAACCAAAAACAAAAGTGTATTAATATATGAAGGAGGTAAGAGATATGACCTAGAAGTAACCTATCTAGAGAATAACTAGGAGTAAAATGTGAAGAAAGAAGGAAGAAATGATAGAAAAAATTAATGACAATATGGAAATGTTACCACTACATTATGATCGTGCTTTCAAAGTAATATTCAGTAAAAGCACAAACGTATTAATAAAATTATTAAGATATTTATTAAAAATTGAGATAAACGATAATGCTCATACCATGATAGGAAAAGAAGCAGTAGGTAAGTATATAGACAGCAAGAATTTTAGACATGATATGGTCGTAACTATAGATAGTATTAATTATGTATGTATAGAAGTTAATGCTAATAAACATGCATATTCTATAAATAGAAATTTCATTTACTTAGTAGATTTGTTATTATCAAAACTATCTAAAGGATTAAAAGTAAAAGAGTTAGATAACTATAAAGTAAGATTATTAAATTTAAATATGTTCAATAATGCCAACGGTGAAGTAATAGACGAAGCAGCATTAATATACTTAAAGAGTAGAACTGAGGCTACTAAAATGTTTAAAATAATAGATCTTGACATTGCTAAATGTTATGAAATGATGTATAATAAGGATGTAGAGAAAGATAATTTAATAAGATGGGGAAGCATATTTTGCGCTAAAACAATTAATGAATTATCTTATTTATTAGGAGATGACTTATTAACTATGGAAGAGAAGAAAGAATTTTTAGATAATGTTAGGGCTGCTAATAGAGACGAAGAATTAGTCGCAGCATGGCGTAGTGAAAGAAACGAAAGATGGAAAAGAGAAAGCATTGAAAATGGTATGAGAGCAGAAGGTAAAGAAGAAGGATTAAAGGAAGGTAAAGAAGAAGGATTAAAAGAAGGCGAAGAAAAAGAAAAGACTTCTATCATAAAGAGTATGTTAAATGCAAAACTAGATTATGATTTTATCTCAAAAATAACTGGTAAAACAATTAAAGAAATAAAAGAAATAGAAAATAATATGTAATATAAGGAGACTAAGTTCTCCTTATTTTTAAATTATATCTAAAAATAGTCTACACCCCAAATATAATAAGTATGGTTGATACTTATATGAAGACAAATTGTCTTCATATAACACTAACAAGACTAATAATAATTAGGCTTGTAGTGCCAAACATAAATGTAAAGTAATAAAAAAAAGACTATATATGTAGAAAAAGATCGAAAAAGATGATATAATGTATAAGAGGTAGAATGTATGAAAAAAGTATTATTAACATTAACAATCTTTTTATCTTTAATAGGAGTAGTATCCGCGAGTACTACAGGAACAGTATACTGTCCAGATAATGATGAACCAGTAAATCTAAGACCAAGTATTACAAGTCCCGCTAATAACTCATTAGTTTGTAATAGTACAGTTGAAGTATTAGATACCAATGCCGGTACAAATCCAAGTTCCGGTTGTACAACATCATTTTATAAAGTAAGACAAGGAGTATTAACAGGCTATGCCTGTGGAGACTTTATAAAAGTAAATCTTCCTAGTACTACCGAAAAAGGAAAAGTATTATGTATTGAAGATACATCTCCATTATATATGTATAGAGATTTAAATAGAACAGATAAAATAAATAATGGAGGATTAAGTTGTAATACCGAAGTAGAAGTATTAGATAAAAATGCAGGTAAAGATGGTAAAGGAACATGTCCTACTAGTTTATATAAAGTAAAGTATGGAAATACAACAGGCTATGTATGTGGTAAATATATAGGTTCTTCTGATAGTAATATTGATCTAGATACAACAGATTTAAAAGAATATCGAGCTAACCTAAAAAAGAGTGGTTTTCCAGAAAGTTATTTAGATGACTTAGTAAAGTTGCATGCCCTATATCCCAAATGGAAATTTATTCCCTTTAATACTAATCTAGATTTTAATTATATCGTTAATCTAGAACATAAATCATCAGGAAGAAGTCTAATCGAAGACTATTATGGTAATCTAGACGGCTTAAAATCAACAGCAAGTTGGTCATATAACTATTTCACTAATGTCTTTAGTATTAACTTTACTGGAGGAGGTTCTAGATGGTATGCCGCAAGTACTAGTACTATAGCATATTATATAGATCCAAGAAACTTCTTTAATGAAAGAAATATCTTTATGTTTGAAGACTTATCATATAACCCATCTTTCCATACTAGAGAAGGAATAGAAAATATGTTAAAAGGAACTTTCATGAGTGGTAAGACTGCTAGTAGCGATGGTAAGACTTATGTAGATGCCTTCATAGAGGCTGCTAATACTTATCATATAAGTCCATATGTATTAATATCAAGAGTAATTCAAGAAGTAGGAGCATCAGGAAGTACTATCGTAAGTGGTACAGTAGCAGGTTATGAAGGCTATTATAACTTCTATAACATTGGAGCAACCGCAGCAGGTGGAGATAAAAACCAAACCATTATCAATGGTCTAATATATGCCAAAAACCAAGGTTGGGATAGCCCATATAAAGCCGTAGTAGGGGGTGCTTCCTTCCTAAGTAATAACTATGTAAATGTTGGTCAAAAAACAGAATACTTACAAAAATGGGATTTAATAGGACCATCATATGCAGATCATCAGTATATGCAAAATATCCAAGCACCATATTCTCAAAGTTATAAAACATATAATGGCTATAATAGTACTAACCTGCTAAATAGTAGCTTTGCCTTCTATATACCAATATTTAATAGTATGCCCGATAAAACAGCCTTCCCAAATACAGGAAATCCTAATAACTATTTATCTAGCCTAACAGTAAACAAAACAAGACTATTTAGTAGTCCTACTAATGACACTAACTTCAGCATTGAAGTAGAAAGTGATGTCTCATCAGTAACAGTAGATGCAACCAAAGTATATAATGGTGCTACTATAAGTGGCTTAGGAACAGTAGCCCTAAATAGTGAGAAGACCAATATAAACTTAACAGTAACAGCCGCTAACGGTGATACTAGAAAATATACCATTAATGTAACAAGAAAGAAAGCTCCAGAACCAACTCCTGATCCAAAGCCAACTCCTGATCCTGGAGATAATACCAAAGTAACAACTAAAGAAGTACTAGATAAAGCCGGTATCAAATATAAAGATAACTACCTATATGGTTTTACCTTAGGTAAAGATATCAATGATACCATTAGTAAAATAAAGAGTACTAACTTAGAAATAACCATAACATCATCAAAAGAATCAGGTCTAATAGCTAGTGGAGATAAAATAAAAATAAAAACCAATAGTGAAGAAAAAGAATATATAGTAATAATCTATGGTGATGTAAGTGGTGATGGTAAAATATCATCAGCAGATTATATCAAAATAAAAAATCATATCATGGAAACAAATAAATTAACTGATCTAGAAAAAGAATATGCTGATGCCAATAAAGATGGAAAAGTCTCATCAGCAGACTATATCGCTATAAAAAATCATATAATGGAAGTAAGTAAAATAATTCAGTAGGAGGAAATATGAAAAAAGTAGTAAAATATTTAAGTATAATAATATGTACATTCATAATATCAATAAGTTATGTAAAGGCCGCTAGTTACGATGTATCAGTAACAAGTAATACCGTAACCGTAGGAAATAGTATAACCCTAACCATCAAAGGAAATGATTTAGCAGGTAAATTTACCTTATCATCCTCTAATTCAGGTGTTGCATCACTATCCGGTAGTAGTCTTTGGATAGATAATGATAGCAAGAGTGTAACCATATCGACAAGTAATGCCGGAACCGCCGTAATAACAATTACTCCAACCGATGTAACATCATATGATGGCAATACCATAACCGGAAATAAAACTGTAACCATAACCGTAAATAGTAAACCAACATCAAATCCTAATAATGGTGGTAATAAAACCGGAACAACAACTACTCCTAAACCAACCAAAAAAAAGAGTAGTAATAATAACTTATCTAGTCTAACTATCGAAGGTTATAACCTAGATAAAGAATTCAAAAAAGATGTAACAGAATACTCTGTAGTAGTAGAAAATGATGTCAAAAAAATAAAAATAAATGCCCAATTAGATGACTCTAGTGCCAAAGTAGAAGGAACCGGCGAAGTAGAAGTAAAAGAAGGAGATAACAAAATAGAAATAAAAGTAACAGCTGAAGATGGAAGTACTAAGACTTATGTTATCAATGTAACCGTAAAAGAACTAAATCCTGTTGAAGTAACAATAGACAAAAAGAAATACACTATCGTAAGAAAAGAAGACGAAAACATAACCATACCAAGTAATTATGAAAAATCCACTATCACAATAGGAAAAGAAGAAGTACTATGTTATAAAAATAGTAAAACCAAAAATATCTTAGTCCTATTAAAAGACGAAAAAGGAAATACCAAACTATATAGCTATAATGAAAAGACAAAGAAATATACCCTATATAATAGCCTATCCCTTGGAGATATTACCTTTAATATAATAGATATGCCTAGTAATCTAGTACCAAAAGGTTATAGCAAAGTATCATTTACTTATAACAATAACAAACTAGAAGGATATCAATTAATAGAAAAAAATAAAACATATGCCGCTGATGACAAAGTAAAAGGAAGTGACTTCTACTTATTCTATGCCATAAATGAAAAGACTGGTGAAAAAGCTTTATATGTCTATGATAAACTAGAAGGAACAATCCAAAGATTTAATACTGATTTAGTAAATGCCTACAAAGACGAAAACAATAAATACTTCATGTATATGTTAATATCCTTAGGTCTACTAGCAGTATCAATAATCACACTAGCAATAGTCCTAATAAAACAAAAGAAGCATAAAACCAAATTTGCTTAATATAATATAGTATCATTATATATAATGACAGAGAGAAATATGAGGATTCATGTTTCTTTCTTTTTCTTTCATATTTTATATATAAGATAATATAATTAATTAGAAAGAAGAGGAATAAATATGATAAATAAGAAGAATTTATGGTTTTTAACATTATTTAGTTTAGTATTAGTATTATCTATCTACTATGTAACAATGCCTAATGAAATATTTGATAAAAATATCAAAGAGACTACTACTGATAATAGTACTACCAAAGTAGAAGAAACAAGCATAATATCAGCCTTAAAAGTAGAAGATGATAATAATGTCATGGATAAGATAAATAGTCTAAAAGAAAAACTAACTAGTACTGATATAAGTACCGAAGAAAAAAATAGTGTCTTTGAAGAATTAAAATTATTAAATAAAAATTCTTCTAAAGAAGAAACAATAGAATTAAAAATAAAAGAATTATGTAATTGTGAAAACTTTGTAAAAATAGATGGTGATAATATAAGAGTAGTATTAGACAGTAAAGATTCAAATACTAGTAGTGCTAATAATATTATGCGTTTAGTCCAAAACGAATTTGATGATAAGATGTATATTTCAGTTAAATATAATTAGTAGATGCCTCTAAAGTCTCAGGTCTTTAGAGGTATTTTTATGCCTAAGGTCATAAAAATAATCAAAAAATATCACATATAGTGGTAAAAATCAAAAGTAAAAGTGTATCAATGTATGAGGAGGTAATAAAATGACTTAAAATTATTCGATAATAAATTTAAAAAAGAATAAAAAATAATAGATATTTTCATCTGATTTAAAGAAAATTTATGTATATTATCCAATTGCGACAACATTGTTGTCGCAATTGATATAATTACCTATCTGAGTTAATAAAATAATCATACAAAAAACATCAATAGTATTAGTATTTAAGCATGATAGAGTATTCTCTAAGAGAAAATAGAGAAAAAGATAAAGTTTAAAATATACTAGCCAATTGCGACAACATTGTTGTCGCAATTGATATAATTACCTATCTAAGTTAATAAAATAACCATATAAAAAACATAAGTAGTATTAGTATTTAAGCATGATAGAGTATTCTCTAAGAGAAAATAAAGAAAAAGATAAAGTTTAAAATATACTAGCCAATTGCGACAACATTGTTGTCGCAATTGATATAGCTATACTACTTAAAAAGTAATTAACTAGGTATTTTGATTATAGAACAAAAAAGTAGTAGTAATTTTATTTAATTTATGATAGAATTATATTGATGAGGTGTAATTATGAATAATAAACAAAATAATAAAATAACAAGTAGAGATGTAGATTTTGCTAAGTGGTATACTGATATAGTAAGTGTTGCTCATCTAGCGGCTTATTCTAATACTAAAGGTTGTACAGTATTTGAACCAAATGGTTATGCTATATGGGAGCAAATGCAGAAAATATTAGATGAAAAATTTAAAGAAACAGGACATGTTAATGTCTATATGCCATTATTAATACCAGAAAATTTACTTAAGAAAGAAGGAGAGTTAGTTGAAGGCTTTGCTCCAGAAGTAGCATGGGTTACTAGAGGTGGAAGTAAAGAATTAGAAGAACGTTTATGTATTAGACCAACTTCAGAGACATTATTTTCAGATTACTATAGAACAGTAGTAAGTTCTTATCGTGATTTACCAAAATTATATAATCAGTGGTGTAGTGTATTAAGATGGGAAAAAGAAACAAGACCATTCTTAAGAAGTCGTGAATTCTTATGGCAAGAAGGACATACTATTCATGAAACAAGTAAAGAAGCAGAAGCAGAGACATTAAATATGTTAAATATATATAATAATTTCTTTCATGATTATTTAGCTATACCTAGTATTGTAGGAAGAAAAACAGAAAAAGAAAAATTTGCTGGTGCCGAATATACTTATACCGTAGAATCACTTATGTATAATGGTATCGCACTGCAGTCTGCGACTAGCCATTACTTTGGACAAAAGTTTTCTAAAGCTTATGATATCAAATTCACTAGTAGAGAAAATAAACTAGAATATCCATATCAAACTTCATGGGGAGCTACTACTAGAATGATAGGAGCCCTTATAATGGTACATTCTGATGATTATGGTTTAGTATTACCACCTAAGATAGCTCCTAAAAAAGTAGTTATTATTCCAATAGGAAATGACTTAGAAGTAGTTAGTTTAGCTAATGATTATCTTGATAAATTAAAGAAAGAAGGAATTGAAGCCTATATTGATAATAGTGATAAGAGTCCAGGATTTAAATTTGCTGAGGCTGAAGTAAATGGTATTCCTGTTAGAATAGAAATAGGTAAGAGAGATTTAGAGAATAATATGATTACTTTAGTAAGAAGAGATACTAGAGAGAAAAGAGAGGTATTTACTAATACCGATATTATTCATGATGTTAAGTTGTTACTTGAAGATATTCAAAGAGATATGTATGATAGAGCCTTAAGAAGAAGAGAAGAAATGACTTATACATGTACCGATATAGAAGAATTTAAAGATATAATAAATAATCGTCCAGGCTTTATTAAGGCTATGTGGTGTGGAGACGCTGAGTGTGAAGCCAAAATTAAAGAGATTAGAGGATGTAAATCCAGATGTATTCCATTTAATGAAGAAAAAGTAGATGATAAATGTATTGTCTGTGGTAAACCTGCTAAAGATGTAGTTATTTGGGGTATTCAGTATTAAAAAATATTTACAAAGAAAAAGTTATTTGTTATAATATATAATGTGTGAAAGGATTGATTACTATGGAAATAGCATTACTTATTGTATCAATATTATTAATCGCAGTAGTTTTACTTCAAAGTGGTAAGGCTGAGTCTGCATCACAAATAATTCAGGGTGGAACATCTGATTTGTTTGCAAATAGGAAAGAAAGAGGATTTGAACTATTTGTTACAAGAATAACATATATTTTAGGTTTTACTTTCTTTGTATTATGTTTAATAATATCATTATAAGACTTAAAATATAATTTTAAGTCTTTTTGAGTATAAAAAGGAGGTTAACATGAATATGAAAGATATAATTATAGATAAATTAAAAGAGAATACATCACTTACTATTATGGAAATTAATGATTTACTAGGACTAACTAGTATAGAAGAATATCAAAGTTTAGAGAATGCTTTAGATAGTTTAGTTAGTGATGGAATATTATATTATAGTGAGAAAAAAAAGAAATATCTATTACTAGAGAATAGTCATTTAGTTAAAGGTAATTTAATACTTAATGATAAAGGTTTTGGTTTTATAAATATCGGTAAAGATAGTAAAGATGTATATGTTAGTAGAGATAATATAAATGGAGCAATAGATGGTGATTTAGTATTATTTGAATATTTAAATAAAGATATGAATAGACCAGAAGGTAAGATAATTAAAGTTATTAAAAGAAACTATGATCCATTAGTAGGAGAAGTAATAAAAATAGATAATGATTATTTTGTTAAACCTGATAAAAAAGGAGCTAATATATACATACCAAGAGACAATTTAAATGGAGCAGTAGAAGGACATAAAGTAGTCGTAGAACCATTAAAAGATGGTAAAAGAGTAGGTAAGATTATTAAGATTATTGGTCATAAGAATGATGTTGGAGTAGATATATTATCATTTGTTTATGAATATAATTTTAGTCCATCATTTCCTGATGAAGTAATAGAAGAACTAGATAGTATTCCTTCTTATTTAACCGAAGAAGAAATAAATAAAGAACTATCTTCTGGTAGAAGAGACATTAGAGATAGAGAAATATTTACAATAGATGGATCTGATACTAAAGATATTGACGATGCTATATCATTATCAATGACTGAGGATGGCAAATATTTATTAGGAGTCCATATAGCGGATGTTTCATATTATGTAAAAGAAGGAACTAAATTAGATGATGAAGCATATTTTAGAGGTACTAGTGTTTATCTAGTAGATAGAGTACTTCCAATGCTTCCTCATAAGTTATCTAATGGTATATGTTCATTAAATGAAAATGAAGATAGATTTGCTTTTAGTTGTGAGATGGTTATTGATAATAAAGGTAATATTACTCATTATGATATCTTTAAATCAATTATTCAAAGTAGAAAGAAAATGACTTATGAAGAAGTAAATAAGTTACTTGAAGAAAATAATCCTAGCGAAGATTATAAGCCTTTTGAGAAGACCCTTAGATTAATGGAAGAATTATCTAAGATACTTAGGAAGAAAATGATCTCTCGTGGATATATAGAATTCGAAAGTACTGAGGCTAAAATTAAAGTAGATGAAAATTGTCATCCAATAGATATAGAAGCTAGAGTACAAAGAACAGGTGAAGAGTTAATAGAGAACTTTATGATCGCAGCAAATGAAACCGTAGCAAGTTCAATCTATTACAAGAATTTACCTGGTATATATAGAGTACATGATAAACCTGATGAGAAGAGATTAGGAGAATTTATGAAGTTCTTATCACTTCATGGATATGTAGTAAATGGAAAGAGTAAGATAGAGTCTCCTAAAGATTTACAAAACATACTAAAACAATTGGAAGAAGTACCGGAAGTTAGAGTACTTCATGATATGGCTATTCGTAGTCAAGCTAAGGCAGTATATTCTGATGTTAATATAGGACACTTTGGCCTAGGTAGTAAGTGTTATAGTCACTTTACTTCACCAATAAGAAGATATCCCGATTTAATATTACATAGATTATTAAAAGATTATAACTATAATTATAGTGATAAAATAATAAGCGAAAGAAAAGAAGAACTTCCAATAGAGAGTGAACATTGTTCAATTAGAGAACAAGATGCACAGAACTGTGAAAGAGATGTCGATAAAATGAAAAAAGCAGAATATATGGCTGATCATATTGGAGAAATATATGAAGGTATTATATCAGGAGTACAAGAATTTGGTATCTTTGTCGAACTAGAAAATACCGTTGAAGGACTTATTAAGGCTGAAAATATTAAAGGGGACTACTATGTATATGATAGTGATATGATGGCTTTAATAGGTAAGAAAACAAAGAAGAAGTATGCTTTTGGAGATAAGATAACTATTAGAGTAGTTAGAGCAGATAAAGATAAATCAGAAATAGATTTTGAAGTATATGACGAAAAAGAAAAACAAATAAATAATAAGAAAAAACAAAAATAGGGAGGGTTTTAAATGGAAAGCAGTATTATTACAATGCTTAGTAAAGAAAAGAATAAAATGATGAAGCTAGAAGAAATAACTAAAGAGTTAAAAGTACAAGATACTACTAAATTACTTGAAGTAATAAAAAATCTTGAAGAGACAGGTATTATCTTTCGTGATAAAAAAGGAAGATATACCCTAATTACCAATACCAATTTAAAAAGAGGTCTAATCAAGATAACCAAAAAGAAAGGACCAATCGTTATTTTTGAAGATAAGACAGAAACAGTAGTAACATATAAAGACCATAAAGCATTAGAAAATAACGATATCGTTTTAGTAGATATAAGTAATAATATTGCTAAAGTAGTAAAAATAATTAGAAGAGAACATCATAATTTTGTAGCAGAAGTAATAAAAGATGAACATAGATATAAAGCAGTATCTAATGGTTATGAAAGTATCATATTAGATGAAATATATCCACTAGGAACAAAACTATTAATAGATGGAAAAACATTACAAGTAAAAGAAGTACTAGGACATAAAGATGATGTTGGAACCAAAGAAAAAGAAGTATTAGCAGAATATAACTTTCCTATCAGTTTTAATGAAGAATATTTAAAAGAAGTTAATTCCATAGAAAAGTCATTAAGTGAAGAAGTAATAGATATGGAAAAAAGAAATGGATTAAAAGATCAAAGAAGTATCACATCCGTAACAATAGATGGTGACGATACTAAAGATTTTGATGATGCTGTTGCTTTTCATAATAATACCGTTTATGTCCAAATAGCGGATCCTAATAGATATATCAAAGATAATAGTGCTATGTGGGATGAAACATTAAGAAGAGCCATATCAACATATTTTCCTGGTTGCTGCAATCCAATGATGCATGAAATATTATCTAACGGTATATGTTCTTTAGTACCAGGAGAAGATCGTTATGCTATATCTATGAGTATAAAAATAGATGACAGTGGTAAAGTATTAAATTATAAAATAAATGAAGCAGTAATAAATAATCGTAAGCGTATGACTTATACTGAAGTAAATAAATATTTAGAAGAAAATACCATACCTAATGGTTATGAAAATTATACTGAATTATTAGATAATTTATATAAGACCGCTATGAAAGTAAAAAGAAAAATGATAAATGAAGGCTTTCTAGAGTTTACATCTGATGAAGTAAAATTCTTCTTTGAAAGTAGTAAATTAATAGATATTAGAGAAAGACATCAAGGAAAAGCCGAAGAACTAATAGAATTTTTAATGTTACTTCATAATATGTGTATGACTGATTATTTCTTAAAAAATAAATTACCATTCATATCAAGATTTCATGATAGTCCAAACACTGATAAATTAAATACATGGATGGGATTATTAAAGAAAAAAGGATATCGAGTATATAGTGATAAAAAGAAGAGTTTTACAACAGAGGATATAAAAAAGATTCAGAAATTATATGCTGATTCTAAAGAAAAAATAATCTTTGATAAGATGGCTATTATGAGTCAAGCCAAAGCTAAGTATTCAGCTTATGATATCGGTCATTATGCTTTAGGTATGGGGGCATATTCCACTAGTACTTCACCAATAAGAAGACTATCAGATACTATTAATCAAAGAATATTTAAAGATTCACTTCATTATGGTGTAGATTATGCTAGAAAGAAATGGTCTAGTATTACACCATATATTGCTAAGTTAGCAACTGATGCTGAATTAAGAGCAGTAAAAGCAGAACATAGATTAGATGATATAAGAAAAGCTGAATTTATGAAACAATATGAAAAACAAGATTTTGAAGTTATAGTATCAGATATTAAAGAAAACTTTATTATAGTATTATATCCAGAAAGAATGGTATATGGTAAATTATTCTATAATAGTAGATATTTCCATTTAGGTAAAGATGGTTACTCTATTATGGGACATAATGGAGAAAAGATTATGATAGGAGATATCTTTAATGCTAGATTAACTAAGGTAAATATTCTAAATGGAGAAGTAGTATTCTCTAAAGGTATTAGTGAAATAAATGAAATTAATCATACTGAAAGTAATAGAAAGAAAAAAGTAAGAAGAAAATAGTATATCCTTTGAAGCCCTTTGGTCTTCAAAGGTAAAAGGAAGCCTAGATAGTCTTCCTTTTAAACAATATGGCTGTAGTGAAAGATTTTACTAAATAGTGAAAAATCTTTCAGTAGAGATATGAGGTATATATGAAAAGAAAAAGAAAAGTAAATAAAAAGAAAGTAATATTATTTATATTAATAATAATTATTTTAGTTATAGGAAGTATCTTTATAGTTAGTAAATTATTTGATAAAGAAGTAGTACCTTCTGATAATATTATAGATAAAAATAATGATAAAGAATATAGTATTAACATGCTTATGGTAGGAGATCTTTTAGTACATGATAGATTATATAATGCTATGAAAACTAGTGATGGTTATGATTTTAAACCAGCCCTAACATATATAAAAGATATCGTTAAAGATTATGATGTAGCCTACTATAACCAAGAGACAATACTAGGAGGATCAGAAATAGGTTTATCAAGTTATCCAGCCTTTAATTCACCATATGAAGTAGGAGATGCCATGATAGATGCTGGCTTTAATTTAGTTAGTTTAGCCACTAATCATACACTTGATAGAGGAGAAAAAGCCATTACTAATTCAGTTAATTATTGGAACTCCAAATCAGATGTTTTAGCAGTAGGTAGTTATTTAAGTAATGAAGATAGAGATAAAATAAATATTAAAGAAAAGAATAATATTACTTATACAATGCTTAATTATACTTATGGTACTAATGGTATTAAAGTACCTACTGGTAAAGATTATTTAGTAAATATATGGCCTTGTACTGGAAATAATCCAAGTACAGATACTAAATATCAAGAATATAAAGACAAAGTAAAAGAAGATATAAATAGAGTAAGAGATAAAGTAGATTTACTTATAGTAGCTATGCACTGGGGAGTAGAGTATACCCATACTCCAACTAGTTATCAAATAGATATGGCTAACTTTTTAGAAGAACAAGGAGTGGATATTATAATAGGAACTCATCCTCATGTAGTAATGCCTGTTACTTATATAAATGATACTTTAGTAATATATTCACTTGGTAATTTCCTTTCAGCCCAAGAAACTAATATTGATTATAATACTACAGTAGGATTACTTAGTACAGTAAAAATAACAAAACATATAGATAAAGATAATAATACAAGTATAAAATTAAGTGATCAAAATAATGAACTAATATATACATATTCTAAGAATAATAAAGATTATAAAGTAATACCATTTTCTAATCCAGATATAAAAACATATCTTAGTGATTATGAAAGAGTATATAATAAGTATGCTAGTGTTATTAAGAATATGGATAATACCATAGAAGTAAATAATATAAATTAAAATATTGTTAAAATATAAAAAGTAAGATATAATTATATATAGAAAAGGTGATTACTATGGAAATACTAAATAGAAAAGCAAGATATGATTATGAAATTGAAGATACCTATGAAGCAGGAATAGTACTTACAGGTACTGAGATTAAATCAATTAGAGAAGGTAAAGTAAATATTAAAGATAGTTATGCTATTATAAGAAATAATGAAATATATTTACTTAATACTCATATATCTACTTATAAAGAAGGAAATATATTTAATCATGAAGAAGATAGAACAAGAAAGCTATTACTTCATAAAAAAGAAATATTAAAATTAAGAGATAAATTAGAAGTAGAAGGTTATACTTTAGTACCCCTTAAAATATATTTCGTTAAAAATAAAGCTAAAGTTTTAATCGGAGTAGCTAAAGGTAAAAAGAATTATAATAAAAAAGAAACTATTAAAGAGAGAGATATCAAAAGAGAAATGGAAAGAAACCTTAAATATAGATAATGGATAATGTTATAGAAAAAACTAAAAACTTAATAGAAGTTTTTGAAGAAAGTGATTTAATAAAAAATCTAGATCACTATAAAAAAATAGTATTAGATAATAAAGAATTACTAGAACTTATTAATAAATATAATACTAGTAATGATGACTATGAAAAAGTATCTCTAAAAGTAAAAATTAATAGTTATGAAGAATATAAAGAATATATGAAATATTATAATGAATTATTCTATTATATAATGGATATTAATAAAAGATTTAAGAAGTATACTGATGTAAGGGGTTGTCATAAATGAGAGTAATAAGTGGATATTTAAAAGGAAGAAATATTTTAGGATATAATACTCCAGGCACTAGACCTACGATGGATAGAGTAAAAGAATCAATGTTTGCTAGTATCCAAGATTATATAGATAATTCTACTATATTAGATTTATTCTGTGGTACTGGTAGTTTAGGAATAGAAGCATTATCCATGGGAAGTAACAAATGTTACTTCGTAGATAATGGTAAAGAAATATTAAAATATCTTAATAAAAATATAAATAATTTAAATATCAAAGATAAAAGTATAGTAATAAATAAAGATTATAAAGATGCTTTATTATATTTTAAAAATAATAATATAAAATTTAATATTATATTAATGGATGCACCTTATAAATTAGAAGTAGCAGAAGAAATAATTAATTTAGTTAATAAATATGATTTATTATATAATAATGGTATATTAGTATTAGAATATAGTACTGATAAATTAAATGATAATTATAATAATTTAACATTAATAAAGAGTAAAAAATATAATGACAAATATGTAAATATTTATCGCAAAGTAATTGACTAGTAATTTATTTTATGATATGATTTATACATAGGTAAGAGATAAAAGATTTACGAAAAAGATCCTAAATAATTCGCAAATCAGAAAGGAGGCCCCTCTTATGGAAAAAGTATTATTTGTAAAAGTTAACCAGAAGTTAATTGGGGGGGGGGTTCAAATCTAACCTAAGTATAATAAATAATAATATAGATAAAGACTATGAAATAACTAATAGAAATATTAGTGATTTTTCATAGTCTTTTTATCGTGAAAGGAAGGAAAAAATGGAAAAGAATAAGAAATTAATGGTACTAGGAGTGCTAGCCTTGATACTAATTATATCAGGAATAACATATGCTATACTTACATGGACAAGTAGTAGAGTAAATATAGGATTAACAAGTAATTGTTTTACTATAGATTATACTAAAGGTAATGATATAGCAAATGCTAGTATAAAAGCATTAAATGAAAGTGATTTAATAAGTGATAATAAATTTACTATTAAAGAAGGAATAGCATTAACGTATGCAAATATAGGAATAAAGTCTACATGTACAATAGAAGGATATGGATCATTATATTTAAATGTAACAACATTATCAAGTGCTTTTTCAACAGGTAATAGTAAAGGAGCACTTAAATATGCAGTACTAGATAATACTAGTACAACAAGTACAGTAACAGTAGCATCTCTACTTAATCAAAAATTTAATATAGTAAGTAAAGGAAGTATAACAAGTACAGGTAAAATAACATTACTAACTAAACAATTATCAAATACAAAATTAAATAAATATCTAATAGTAATCTATGCAGATGTATCAAAAATAGCTAATGATGCTATGGATGCATCATTTAATGGAACAGTAAGTGCAGATGCAAATCAAGGAAAATTACCAACTTTAGCAGCACTTGGATTAACTGTATCTAGCGGAACACCTAACTTTACTAAAACAAGTATAGATGATAAGACAAATGGAATATATAGTAGTGAAGATGATTTAGGTACTAGTTATTATTTTAGAGGAAATGTAACAAATAACTATGTAAAATTTGCTAATAAATACTGGAGAATAATAAGAATAAATGGAGA
>CAKPIH010000020.1 GCA_934162325.1 uncultured Bacilli bacterium | reverse complement strand
AGATATCATAATGTTATTATTGATAATGATATGATTGATTATATTATTAATTTGTCAGAGAAATATATTTTTGATAGAAATAGACCTGACAAAGAGATCGATATTTTAGATGAAGTTGCTTCTAGAGTTGGACTTAGAGGGTGTACTTCGGATAATGAGATTAGGGATATTAAAAGGGAAATTTGTAAATTAAATAAGGATAAAAATAGTTTTATTATTGATAATAACATTGATAAGGCTTATTCTTTGAGAAAAAAGGAGACAGAACTTATGTCTCGTTTAAATGATATTGAATTACTTAGTAGGAATAATAAGAATAAGATTTTACTTGATGATATTGCTAGTGTTATTAGTAATAGAACAGGAGTTCCTATATATGAAATTATTTCTAATAGTGGTAATATTGATGATATGAAAAATAGTCTTAAGGATATTATTGTAGGAGAAGATAAAGCTATTGATAATTTGATGGATATAACCAAAAGAATTAGATGTGGATATAATGATAGATGTTATTCTCTTTTATTTGTAGGTTCTTCAGGTGTAGGTAAGAGTAGGTTGGCTAAAGAATATGCTAATATTTTAGTAGGAGCAGATAATCTTATTAGAATGGATATGAGTGAGTATAGTGATAGTACTGCGATTAATAAGATACTTGGTTCTTCACCTGGATATATTGGATATGATGATAATAAGAATATTTTGGAAGAAATTAGAAATAAACCTAATAGTGTTTTATTACTTGATGAAATTGATAAGGCTCATCCTAATGTTATTAATTTGTTTTATCAGATATTTGAAGAGGGTAAAATTAAGAATTCTAAAGGTAGAGAAGTTAGATTTAATAATGTTGTTGTTATTATGACTTCAAATGTTGGTTTTGAGAAGAATGGCATTGGTTTTAATAAGAAAACTGATAGTGGTGTTATTTCAAGTTTGAAGGGATATTTTAATACGGCTTTTATTAATAGGATTGATAATATTATTGTTTTTGATAGGTTAGAAGAGACTTCTATTAAATGTATTATTAAAAAGAAATTTGAATATATTAGAGATAAATATAAAGATATTAATATTGATATTAATGATAATGTTATTGATGAGATCGTTAATAAGTGTGAATTCTATGAATTTGGAGCTAGGAGAATTGATAAGATTATTTCTAAAGATATTGAGAATTTTATTATTGATGGGGTTATTAGAGGGGATAAGGATATTTATATTGATTCTATTGTTAAAAAAAATATCACTAGTTAAAGTGATATCTTTTTTATTCTACTGTTTCTTTTACATACATATTACTGTCAAGTCTTTGTACTACCTCTTTGTAGGTATTATATACGGATTTATAACTTGGTAAGTATGTTTTTATTTCTGGATTAGAGAATGGTATTACTTTGAATCCTCTCCATGTTGATTGGTTGTAGTAGTTATATATTAATTCGTTTTCTACATTAGTTATTTTTATATTTTTTTCTTTTCCTTTGACATCTTTTTCTATTTTTAGACTTGTCATTAATCCAGTTGTACATTTATAGTTTGTACATGTTGATTGATTTTGATATTGAGCTGATAGGAAATTACCTAGAGAATATATTACTAAGGTATTATCTATCCATGTTACTGGTTGTATTACATGAGGATGGGTTCCAATTATTAGATCTACTCCTAGTGAGGCTAAGTATGAAGCCATATCTTTTTCATATTCGGTTGGATTATGGGTATATTCTACACCCCAGTGCATGGCTACGATTAGGACATCTACTTTGTCTCTTACTTTTTCTACATCTTGTTTTACTTGTTTCTTGTACTCTTGATATTTGGTATCTTTCTCTGGATTATTAATATTATCTATATCAGTAGGCCATACATTTACTAAGTAATCATTTGGTACTTTCATACCATTTGTTCCGTATGTATAATTTAACATAGTATATGTTATGTTATTTTTTTCTTTTATTTTTATTTCGTTTCTTTCTTCTTCACTACAATAACTACCTGCGGTTAAAACGTTTTCTTTTGAGTTCCAGTATTTACATGAATTTTCTACGGCTTTTTTACCACTATCCATGGTATGATTAGTGGCTAGACTTACTAGATTAAAGCCCGCATCAATCATGGCATCTCCAGCTTCATATGGAGAGTTGAAAGTTGGATAGTCTTTTAATCCTAGTTCTGTTCCTCCTAAGATTGTTTCTTGGTTGTAGTAGCCAATATCATAGTTTGATACTATTTCTTTGATATTGGTTATCATTGGTTTGAAGTCATAACCGTTGTAATTTGCATGTTTATTTGCATCTTTGTATACTGATGAATGAATTAGGTTATCTCCTACTGCTATTAGTGATAGTTCATAATGCTTTGCTTTTTCTTCGGTATTTGGTTTTGCTTCGTTAGTAGGAGTTTTTTCTTTTGTTAGTAGTTTATATGTTGGATAGGATAATAGTCCTATTACTAGTAATAATACTAGGGTTATTTTAACACTTTTTTTTAGTTTTCTTTTTCTTCTTCTTTTGTTCATTTTACCACCTATTATTAGTATATCAAATGTAATATGTTTTGTAAATGAAAAAAGCTTATATTTAGATAAGCTTTAGTCTATTAATCCCCATCCTGTTACAACATATCTTCCGCCTTGTCTTTTAGCAGCAGGAGGTGGGTTATTATATAATTTGTTATTTACTACTAAACTTGATGATTGTCCGCCATCTAGATTAGCGGCATTATATGCTCCATATCTTTGTAATACATCTACCATATCTTGCAGACTAGCACCATTTATATAGTTTTCACCATCTACTACTAGAAATAGGATTATTCCATCTTTTGTTTGTCCAATAGCTACTCTCGGTGCTTGACCCCATGGATCTCCAACTATTTCTAGTGGTTTTCCATTTACTATTAGGAATGGGCCAAATATCATGGCGTCATTTACACCTGCTGCTAATGCTTCATTAGCGGTAGCGTTAGTCATTAACTTTAATTTGCCGTCTTTTGTTATACCTATTACATTGTCTCTAGCGGTATCAGCAGTATCTTTACCCCAAGTTATTTCACCATCTTGGATTACGATACCTATTGGTATATCAGAACCATAACCTTCATCTTGGAAGCCTCCACCATTTATACATACTGAGCCACCATATCTTTGACACATGGTTAGGATTCGTTCTCCTTTACCACCAACATTGAATTGTTTAGTGGATATTAGTCTTACTTTTTCTGGTTTATAGATGGCTACTAGGTAGCCTTTTGATGTTCCTATTTTTAGATCTATTATTTTATAGGAGTCATCTGGGTTGTTTCTTGTAAATAGTTCTTCTTCATATTTATCTTTATATTTTGATTTTTCTTTAGTGTTTATTATAACATCTTCAGTCTTAGCATCTTCATTTATGGTTACGAAATAACTACTACTATTTATTTTATCAATTGTTTTTTGACTATAGAAGATATTGGCAAAGTATTGATGGTGCATGGTTTTTAAAGCGGTATTTACATACATATTTCTTACTTTGTCCCATGGACCATACATTACTACAAAGCCAGTTATGGCTAATAAATCTAATATTATAAATAGAATTGTTGTTTTATATATTTTTTTCTTTTTTCTTGTACTCATATTATTCTACCTCGTATGGACTTTCTATTGTTCCGTCTCCTTTTGTTAGTAGTGATTTATCTAGGGCTATTGTTGGAACTATTTTTAATGTAGTAGTGGATACTTTGGTATATACTTTATAATCATCTTGCATTACATATACTAGGTTACTATCTTTTGATACTCCTGTTGATAAGAAGTAGTTAGTATTATTATTATTTAATATTATGTTACCAATACTTAATACTGATACTTTGGTATCAACAGTAGTTGTTAATACTTTACTATAATCGTAGTTAGTGGTACTACTATAGATGCCATTAGCAAATTTATTTTCTTTTATTTTATCTTTATAACTTAAGGTATTTAGATATGTTTTATTTAGATATTCTGCTAAGGTACCTTGTTTTGTATCGTTGTGGTAGTAGCCGTTATTTGAATATTTATATTTAACTTCTTTATTATTTACTTTTAGATAGTTATCTAATGATAATTTTACAGTATTATCTTCTATACTATAGATTCTCCATGTATCATTACCTAGTTTTACATAACTTCCTAATAATCCTTCTTTATCTTCAAAGGTATATGGGTTATCTTTGGTACCATTTCCTTCTTTTAATGTTAGGGTATTTTTTAATGTTATAATGGCTTTTACTCCTAGGATATCTGAATCATCAGTACTATTTGTTTTACCTGCCCCATCTATATACATTAAATTTTTATCTTTATCTATGTTGGTTAAATAGAAATATTCATTATTATTCATAAAGCCTTTATTACCACCGGTATTTACATAGTCATATACTGATGGGGCTGTTATGTAAGTATCTTCTAATTTATCTTTACATGTAATGTTTTTAGTATCGGTTACTGTATCTTTACATGTTTTTGAGAATGTTAGATACTTTGAGGTATTATTTAGATTTGTTTCTAGAATACCTGTGTTTTCTTCTTCTCCTTTATTTAACCATTTACTTATGGATGTTTTTTCATATGTTGTTCCTGTACCAGGATTTAATGATGTTAAAGCATTATCTGATACTAGGGTTACTGATTTGTCAGAGTTTACTTTTACTATTCTCCATAATATATTAGAGTATTTTACATAGTTATTTTCTACTTCTCCAGTAAAGTAATAGTCTTCATTTATTTGTTTAAATGATTCACTATCTTTATTGTTATCTTTGATATTGTCAGCGAGTACAGTTATTTTTTCTACTTTGTTGTTTGCTATATATAGTTTTAGGAATCTTGTTCCATAGAATATACAGCAGGCTAAGATAAACATAGCACTTATTAAATTAAATATTTTTTGAAAATTTAGTTTTCTTTTTTTTCTTGTATTATTTACTTCTTTTTTCACTTCATCATCCCTTCTTTATCCTTTATATTATATCAAATGATAAGTTTTTTTACAATATTCTTAGAAGAAGATACATAATAAAAATTTAAAAATGTATAATATATTAATTTACTTAAAATTAAATTAATGCTATAATGTGAATATGGAAGTGATTATATGAATTATAATTTAGGTGATATTGTTACTATGAAGAAGGTTCATCCGTGCGGTTCTTATGATTTTGAAATTATTAGATTGGGAGCGGATGTTAAGATTAGATGTGTTAGATGTTCTAGGGTTATTATGATACCTAGAGTGGAACTTAATAAAAAAATTAAAAAGGTGGTATGTAATGAAAAAGAAAAAGATTAGACTTCATCCAGCATTGGTATTTTTGATACTTACTATTGGTATTATGATTATTAGTAGTATTGGTAGTATTCTTAATTTAGAAACTAGTTATTATGTTGTTAATGAGGCTACTGGTGATTTGAATAGTCAGGTTGTTAATATTAATAATTTGTTTAATAGGACTGGTCTTCAATATTTGATTAGTAATATGCTTAATAATTTTCTTAATTTTGCTCCTTTAGGTAATTTGATTATTGGTTTACTTGGAGTAGGAGTTGCTTATAAGTCAGGATTTCTTAATTCTTTATTTAAGATGATTAGTGAGAAGGTACCTAGAAAGTTTTTGACTTTTCTTGTGGTATTACTAGGTATTATATTTTCAATGTTTTATGAGGTTGGATATGTAATACTTATTCCTCTTGCTGCGATATTATTTATGAATCTTGGTAGACATCCGTCAGCGGGTATTTGTGCGGCTTTTTCGGGTATTACTTTTGGATATGGGGCTAATGTTATTATTAATAGGTTTGATTCAATGCTTACTTTATATTCTGGTAAGGCTAGTAAGGTACTTGATTCGGCATATAATGTTAATTTATATGGTAATATTATTTTTACCGCTATTAGTATGATACTTGTTGCTTATGTTGGTATGGTTGTTACGGAAAAATTTATTATTCCTAAACTTGGTAAGTATTATTTTGATGAAGAAGAGCCTTCACAAGATGGTGTTCCTAGTAAAAAAGAAAGAAAAGGTGTTATTCTTTCGTTAGGGGCTACTTTTATTGCTTTGTTATTACTTGTTTATTGTATTATTAAGGGTCTTCCTTTTTCAGGGTTATTACTTGATTTGAGTCAGAATAAATATGTTGATATGTTATTTGGAGAGTGTTCTTATTTTTATCAGGGTTCGGTTACAATATTCTCATTCTTACTTATATTTAGTTCTTTAATATATGGTATTAGAGTTGGTACTATTGATGATAATAGGGATTTGGTAGATGGCATGAGTTATTATCTTAAAGATGTTGCTTCTCTTCTTGTTCTTATTTTCTTTGCGGCTCAGTTTTGCTTGATATTTAAAGAAACTAATATTGGTTTATTTATTGTGGCTTCTTTATCTGAACTTATTAATAAATTTCAATTTACTGGTCTATTACTAGTTGTTGTTACTTTCTTAGTTGTAGCTATTTCTACTTTCTTTGTACCAATGGCATCGACTAAGTGGGCTATGATGTCACCAGTCATTGTACCTATGTTTATGCAAAGTTCAATGACTCCGGAGTTTGCTGAAGCGGTATTTAGGGCTGCGGATAGTAGTGTTAAGGGCCTTACTCCGATATTTAGTTACTTTGTTATTTTGATTGGATTCTTACATATTTATAATAAGAGAAAGAATGATGTTATTACGATATCTGATGCTATGAGTTTGATGGTACCTTATGCGATAGCTTTTACTGTTTTATGGCTTATTATTATATTGGCCTTCTATATAATTGGTATTCCTATTGGTATTGGTACTGGGGTTATGTTATAAATAAGAGTTATACTTTATGTATAGCTTTTTTATTACTTTAAAAGCCTAGATCTTTTAAAGTGATTATGAACCTGTAGTTTCATAATCAATGGTTTTTAGTATGTATTTATGCTTATTTATTATAGATATGGCTGATATATTATTGATAGACAAGTATTGGCTAGCAATAACACTGGAAGACGATAGGCTGAAAGTGAATAAAAATAATATTTAATTACTATTTTTAAGATTGTAATATATGGCTTTTTTTGATATAATAATTAGGAAGAAAGAAGTGATATATATGAGTTTAACAGCAGGTATAGTAGGTCTTCCTAATGTAGGAAAGAGTACTCTATTTAATGCTATTACTAAGAAGAGTATTTTGATGGCTAATTATCCTTTTGCAACGATTGATCCTAATGTAGGAGTAGTAATTGTACCAGATGAGAGGATTGATGTTTTAAAGAATATGTATAATCCTGAGAGAGTTATTCCTACTACTTATGAGTTTACTGATATTGCAGGATTAGTTAAGGGAGCTAGTAATGGAGAAGGACTTGGTAATAAGTTTTTATCACACATTAGAGAAGTTGATGCTGTTGTTGAAGTAGTTAGATGTTTTGATGACGAGAATATTATTCATGTTGATGGTAGTGTTGATCCGATTAGAGATATTGAAGTTATTAATGTGGAACTTGTTTTATCTGATTTAGAGATTGTTACTTCTAGAATTAATAGGATTGGTAAGAAAGCAATGACTACGAAGAATAAAGATGATGTTAAAGAAATAGAATTATTAGAAAGAATTAAAGAGGCGTTAGAGAGTAATATTCCAGTTAGAAAGTTAGGCTTAGATGAAGAAGAGAAGAAATTAATTAGTTCTTTTAACTTGATTACTTTGAAACCTATTATTTATGCTTTAAATGTAGAAGATAATGATATTAATACTGGTAATAATTATACTAAGTTAGTAGAAGATTATGCTAAAAAAGAGGGTAGTGAGACTGCTATTATATGTGCTAAGTTAGAGAGTGAATTATCAGAACTTGATGAAGAAGAGAAGAAGTTATTTTTAGATGATTTAGGTATTAAAGAGAGTGGAGTGGAAAGACTAATTAATAAGACTTATGATTTACTTGGTCTTGCAACATTCTTTACTGTTGGTAAGGATGAAGTTAGGGCTTGGACTTTTAAGAAAGGTTCTAAAGCTCCAGAATGTGCTGGCATTATTCATTCTGATTTTGAAAAAGGTTTTATTAAGGCAGAGGTTATGTCTTATAATGATTTAGTTAATGCTGGTTCTGAACTTAAGGTTAGGGAACTTGGTAAGGCTAGAATTGAGGGTAAAGAATATATAATGCAAGATGGAGATATTTGTCATTTTAGATTTAATGTGTAGTAAGAAAGGATAATTATGAAGAATAGATGCGATATTGATAAGAAGTATACTTGGGATTTAGATGTTATTTATAGTGATATGAATTCTTTTGATAAGGATTATGATAAAGCTAAGAAGCTTATTAAGAAACTTGGTAGTTTTGAGAAAAAGATGATAGTTAATAGTAGTAATTTTTATAAGACTATTAAGTTATATTTTGATATTGATAGAGTTGTTACTAAGTTATCTATTTATACTAGTTTGTCTTTTGATTTGGATACTTCTGATAATAGTAAACAAGAACTTAGTGAGAAGGTATCTAATTTAAGAAGTGATTTTAGTAAGTGTAGTTATTTTATTGTTCCTAGTATATTGAAACTTGATAATAAGACTTTGAAATTGTTTTATAAGGAAGAGAAACTACTTAAGGAATATAAATGTTATATTGATGAGGTATATAGATATAAGAAACATACATTAGGAGACAATGAAGAAAAAATTATGTCTAGTATGGGTAAGATTATTGGTACTTGTTATGATACTTATGAGTTATTTAAGGATTGTGATATGTCTTTTGGTAATGTTATAGATAGTGATGGTAATGAGATAGAACTTACTAATAGTAATTATTCTTTATTTATTGAAAGTAAGGATAGAAAGGTTAGAGAGAGTGCTTTTAATACTTTATATAGTGAATATAAGAAGTATACTAATACTTATGCTAGTTTAATTGCTACGAATATGAAAGAACTATCTACTTTGGCTAAGATATATAAATATGATACCGCTATCGAGATGAGTTTATTTGGTGATGATGTTAGTATTGATGTTTATAATAATCTTATTGATAGTGTTCATGAAAAGATTGGTTATATTTATGAATATTATAATTTAAAGAAAGGTATTTTAGGTCTTGATGAACTTCATTTATATGATATTTATGTTCCAATAGTGGGTGAATATGATAAGAAATATGAATATGAAGAGGCTAAAGACATTATTGTTAAAGTTCTTGAAGTATTTGGAGATGAATATGTTAATAAGGTTAAAGAAGGATTAGATAGTAGATGGATTGATGTTTATCCTACTAAAAACAAGAGAACTGGTGGATACTCTGGTGGTATGTATGATACTTATCCTTATATTTTACTTAACTATCAAGATAAGTATAATGATATGTCTACTTTAATTCATGAGATGGGTCATTCTATGCATAGTTATTATTCTAGAAATTATAATACTTATCAGAATAGTGAGTATAGAATATTTGTAGCAGAGGTTGCTTCTACTGTTAATGAATTATTACTTAGTCATTATATGTTAGAGCATAGTAATAGTAAAGAAGAGAAATTATTTATTCTTAATAATTTAATGGAATTATATAGGGCTACAATATATAGACAGACGATGTTTGCTGAGTTTGAGAAAGAGATATCTAATGTTATTGATAATGATGGTGCTTTGACTGCGGATAAATTATCTAATATGTATTATGACCTTAATAAGTTTTATTTTGGTGATAACGTAGTAGTTGATGATTATATTAGATATGAATGGGAGAGAATACCACACTTCTTCTACGACTTTTATGTTTATAAGTATGCTACTGGTTTAAGTGCTGCTACTATGATTGTTAATAATATTTTATCTGGTAAGGATGGAGCAGTAGATGGTTATATTGAATTCTTGAAATGTGGTTCTAGAAAGAGTCCTATTGAATCTTTAAAATTAGCTGGTGTTGATTTAACTAAGAAAGAAGTTGTTACTTCGGCTTTAGATGAGTTTAAAAATATATTGGATATGTATAAAAAAGAGACAAATTAGTTGTCTCTTTTATCTTTGTAATATGCATATATAAGAGAAAAGATAGTCCGAGACTTTAGGCTCGAACTGATATTATCTTAATGTATACTTATTTAAGACTATTTATTAAGTTTGTAGCATTTACATAGTAAGTATCGTCATTGTTTATTCTTAATACGATAGAATTATTATCTAATATTAGAATTTCTCTTTTTTGAATGATGCCATTTTTATCATATTCTATTGATATTGTTTCGTAGCAGGTATTAGTATCTCCAAGCCAAGGACCATTATTTGATAATTCTTTCCAAGTTGAATCTATTTTGTTCATAATACTATTATCTAATTTTGTTTTATTGTTATCACAATCTATTTTAGTAATGGTATATGAGTTAGAATTTAGTATTTCTTTTGTCCAAGTACTTTTATTTCCTTTTATTAATATGAATGCTATTAAAATTATAAATATTAGAATAGTTATACCGATTATAGTATATTGTTTCTTTGTCATTTTTATCCTCCTTATACTTTAATTTTATATTATCATTTACTTTTAAAAGTGTCAATAATTTTACTTATATCTCTTTCTTTTTTTTGTTAAATAATGTATACTTGTAGTAGGTGATTATATGGAAATATTTGATTTAAAGAGAGAATATAAATTACTTGATGATAAAATAAAAGAACTTAGGAGGTCTCTTTGACTTAGATAATAAGCTTAAAAGAGAAAAAGAAATTAATGAACTTATGTTACAACCTAGTTTTTGGGATGATAGAGAGACTGCGGATAAACTAGTTGGAGAACTTAAGTATATTAAAAATATTATTACTAATGTTAATGTATTATCTAATAGTGTTAATAGTGCTTTAGAAATGATTGATGATAGTGATGATGATGTTAGACTTTTGCTTGAAGAAGAAATTAATGAACTTAAAGTTAAAGTTGATAAGCTAGAGATAGAAACTTATTTAAATGGTAAGTATGATAAGAATGCTGCTATTATGGAAATACATGCTGGAGCAGGTGGTACAGAATCTTGTGATTGGGCTCAAATGTTATATAGAATGTATAGTAGGTATGCTGAAAAGAATGGATATAGTATTACTTTACTTGATAGGCAAGATGGTGAAGAAGCAGGTATTAAATCTATTATGTTTCAGGTTGATGGTACTTTTGCTTATGGTTATTTAAAGGGAGAAAAAGGGGTACATAGACTTGTTAGAATTAGTCCTTTTGATGCTAATAAGAGAAGACATACTTCATTTGCTGCGGTTGATGTTATACCAGAAATTGATAATGATATTGAAGTTAATATTAATGATAGTGATATTAGAGTAGATATATATAGAAGTAGTGGTCCAGGAGGACAAGGAGTTAATACTACGGATAGCGCTGTTAGAATTACACATATTCCTACTGGTATTGTGGTTACTTGTCAAAATGAAAGAAGTCAAATTAGAAATAAAGAAAAGGCTATGGAAGTACTTAAGAGTAAACTTTATACTATTCTTTTAGAAGAGAAAAAGAGTGAAGTAAGTGATATTAGAGGAGTGCAAGTAAGTAATGGTTTTGGCAGTGCTAAAAGAAGTTATGTTATGCAACCTTATAGGTTAATTAAAGATAATGATAGTGGGTATGAGTCTAGTGATGTTGATGGTATTTTAGATGGAAATATTACTGATATGTTAGATTATAATTTAAAAAATAAAAAGGAGTAAATATGGGTATATTTGATTATTTTAGAAAGAAGAAGATTGATAATATTGTTGATGCTGTTAAGAAAAAAAATATTGGTAAAAGATATTTAATGCTTCTTTTAGGATGTTTGATAGTGGCTTTTTCTTTTAATTTGTTTTTTCTTAGATATGATATTGTTTGTTTTGGAGTAAGTGGTATATCAATTGTATTAAGTGAGTTTGGTGTTAATCCTTCAGTATTTATATTATGTACCAATATTGTTTTAATGATTGTTGCTTATTTTGCTTTAGGCTTTGATAATATGAAAAATCAGTTAGTAGGAGCTCTTTCTTATCCAATATTTGTTTCACTTACTAGTATGATTACTAAATATATTGATTTAGGTAATACGGAAATGGTTGTTATTGCTATACTTGGTGGAGTAATGGCCGGTATTGGATATGGACTTATTTATAAGAGTAATTTTTCTACTGGTGGTACTGATGTTATTATTGAGATAGTCTGCAAGTGGTTTAAGTTATCTATGGGTAATGCTAGTCTTATAGTTAATGGTATTATTGTTATAATTGGTAAGATTGTCTTCTCATGGGATATTGTTTTATATGCTATTTTAGTATCTTACTTAATATCGGTATTTACTGATAAAGTACTTCTTGGTATTTCTAAATGTAAAGCATTTTATATTGTTACTGATAAAAAGAAAACAAATATTGTTAAAGAATTTCTTTTATCAATTGATGGTGTTGGAGTTACATTAATGGAGGCTGAAGGAGGTTATTCTAAGAATGATGAATCACTTCTTCTGGCAGTAGTTCCATCAAAGAGTTATTTTATTGTTAAAGATGGTTTAAAAGAAATAGATAATAAGATGTTTTTCTTAGTATGTGATTCTTATGAAGTAAGTGAAAAAGGTGATTTTTCATGATGATAGATAATATTAAAAGAAGAATTAGAAGTAAAAATATTTATAAAAATTTCTTTATGTTTATTATGGGATGTTTAATTGCAGGTATATCTGTTAGTGTATTTTATAATCCTAATAATGTTGTTACAACAGGATGTACAGGGTTATCTATTTTGATTAATAGATATACACATATTGATTTATCATTAATTGTACTAGTATTTTCTTCAATATTACTTGTTATTGGTTTTATGGTGTTTGGAGTTGAATATGGTGTAAAGAATATTTTAGGTACTATTTTATTTCCAATATTTATAAAGGCTACTAGTATAATTAATAATTATGTTTCTTTTGAAAATACTTCTTTATTTTTACTTATTCTTATTGGTAGTGTTCTATCTGGTATTAGTTTTGGTATGATTAAGAAGTCTGGTTATAGTTTAGGTGGCTTTTATGTTGTTTATGATTTATTAAATAGTAAATTTAAAATATCAGTAGGTAAGGCTAGTTTATTTACTAATATTGTTATAATTATTTTAAGTTCATTTGTATTTGGAATAGATAATTGTATATATGCTGCAATTGGTTTATATATTACGGCTTATATTGGAGATAAGATTATGCTTGGTATATCTAGTAATAAGGCTTTTTATATTGTTACTAGCAAGTATAAAGCTGTAAGAGAATATATTATTAATGATTTAAATCATACTGTTACTATAGTTAATGCTAAAGGTGGTTATTCTGATAAAGGAAAGAAAATGCTTTTATGTGTTGTTTCTACTACTGAGTATATTAAAATGAGAGATGTTATTAGAGAAATTGATAAAGATGCTTTCTTTCTAATTACTGATAGTTATTCTGTTGCTAATAAGATATAGTATGGGAAATTATGTAAAATTTATTTTTAGTATTTTAAAATTAGTTAATTAATGTTATAATTGTTTATGATGTGGAGGTATGTTTTATGGAGTTAATTAGAGTAAGTGATGTTCAGAAGACTTATAAAACAGGTACTGTTGCTTTATATGATTTTAATTTAAGCATTAAAAAGGGTGAATTTGTATTTGTTATAGGTGCTTCTGGTAGCGGTAAATCAACTCTTATTAAGATGTTATATAGAGAAGAAAAACCGGATAAAGGTTCTATTATTATTGGGGGTATTAATGTTGCAAAGTTAAAAAATAGAAAGGTATACGTTTTAAGAAGAAAACTAGGTGTTGTATTCCAAGACTTTAAATTACTTCCTAAACTTACAGTATATGAAAATGTTGCTTTTGCAATGGAAGTACTTGGTTATGATAAAAAAGAAATTAGAAAAAGAGTTCTTGAGGTACTTGATTTGGTAGGACTTAAAAATAAAGTTAGACAATATCCTGATCAATTATCAGGTGGTGAACAACAAAGGGTTGTTATAGCTAGAGCTATTGTTAATAAACCTAAACTTCTTATTTGTGATGAACCTACTGGTAACTTGGATCCTGATACTTCAATGGAAATTATGAAAGTCTTAGAACAAATTAATGCTATGGGTACTACTATTATAATGGCTACACATGACAGAGATATTGTTGATAGAATGAAGAAGAGAGTTGTTATTCTTGATCATGGAAGACTTGCACGTGATATTGAGAAGGGAGGCTACTACAATGAGAGGGCTTAGGAGTTTGAAAAGATATTTTAGAGATGCTGCTCATGGAGTGTTTAGAAACTTTTCGTTATCACTTGCTTCTATTTCTTGTATTACTATTACTTTAATAGTAGTAGCAGTATCTTTAGTTTTATCTATGAATGTACAAAACTTTTCAGATTCTATTAGAAAAGATGTTACTGTAGTTATGTTCTTAAAGGGAGATACTACTAAAGAAGATGAAACTAAAATATTAAATGAACTTAAATCTATTACTAATATAGAGGATAGTTCTATTATGTTTAAAAGTAAGACAGAGTCTGCAAATGAATTAAAAAATGGCAATGAAATATTTGCTTCTACTGTTGATAGATGGACTGAAGAAACTAATCCACTTCTTGATAGTTATATGTTTAAAGTTAAAGAAATAGAGAAAATTGATGATACTATTAATGAAGTTAAAAATTTATCTTTTACTAAAGATAAAATTAATAATATTAATTATGGTGAAGATATTGTTCATCAATTAATAGTAGTATTTAATGTAGTTAAGAAAGTATGTATAGTAGCAGTTGCTTCTTTAGTACTTGTTACAGCATTTTTAATTGCTAATACTATTAAGCTTGCTATATATTCTAGAAAAAGAGAAATTGAAATTATGAGATTAGTAGGTGCTTCAAATATATCTATTAAAATTCCATTTATTATTGAAGGATTATTTATAGGTATAATTGGTGCTGTTATTCCAATTATTATTACAATATTTGGTTATACTACTTTATATGATTTCTTTGGTGGTAAGTTATTTAATTCTTCACTTGCTACTTTAGTTGCTCCTATGCCATTTATTTATAATGTATCTGGTATATTACTTCTTATTGGTATTATTGTTGGTATGATAGGAAGTTATCAAGCAGTAAGAAAATACTTGAAAATATAGTATTTTCTTTTTTTATCCACAGGTGTTGTTGATAAATAAAAATATAGGCGTTTTGACCTATATTTTATTCTAGTTTTATATAATCATTGATACTATATTTATCTTCAGTAATGTCGTAGAAGATATAAGTATGTGGTGGATTATATGTTAAATATATAAATCCTAAGTATGATAATAATATTACTGGAATAGTTATTATATTTAATATTTTTAATTCTTTTTCTTTTAGTATGTTATAGCTTACTATTTGTGTTATTATGTATACTATTAATAATAATGATATTGATATGAATGGAGATTCTCCTAGTAAATTATATAATGGTAAGTATATTACTAAGTATATAGGTATTCCTATTAGTGAAGTAAAATATAATTGAAAAGGAAAGTTGTTATGTTTTATGTTATATTTTTTTAGTAAGAGATAGTCTATTATTCCATATAGTAGTGTTGATGTAAATAATATTTTCATATGTTCCCAGATACTTTCGTTTACTGGGAAGATGAAGGAAAATATTATATTAGGAAATATTTCATAAGCAAAGTGCGATAGGAATGATATAATAAATATTCCTATGACCGCTAGTATCTTTATTTTTTTTAGATTCATAGTTCCTCCTTATACTTTAATTATATTATTAGTATGGTTAATTATTTTTAAAATATAAATTATTAATTTTGAGATTATAAGCTCAAAATTATTTTTTTGAAGACTTTAATGGCTTCAAAAAGAAGTGAACAACGAAGTGTGAACTTACTAAAATAATTATAAAAGCCTTTATTTTTAGGCTATTTTTTAGTATAATATATTATGTGATAGTATGAAAAGAAGTTATATATTTATTGGTGGATTTTTAATATTTATTTTAATTATTACAATAGTAGGAAGTAATATAGTTACTGGTAATACTAGTATAAAGAAAGAGAAGGATATACTTAGTGTTCAAAGTAATAAAGAAGTATATTTTAATGGATATGGTTATAGTTTAGATAATCCTAATGTTATTATTAATCCTTATGGTAATAGCCCACTTACTGGTATTGCTATGTTTGAAACTAGTGATTATAGTGAAGTTAGTATATCTGTTAATGGAGATATTAACTATACTTTTGGCAAGAATAAACATCATATTATACCTATATATGGATTATATGCTGATTATGATAATACTATTGTATTACAAAGTGAAAATAAAGAGAAAGTTATTAATATTAAGACTGATAAGTTACCTGATGACTTTGGTGAAGTTTTATATGATGGTAATTATTCTTTTTACAATGGTAATTATCCTTATGCTAGTGATAGTAATGGTAACGTTAGATGGTATTTAAATAAAAAATATTATGGTGATATTACTGTATATAAAGATAATATTATTATTGGTAATGATAGTTATACTGAAGATAATCATAGTACTGGTATATATAGAATGAATCTTTTAGGTAAAGTATATGGTGAATATTTACTTAGTGATGATTATTATGGTAATAGTATTTATGCTGATGGTAATATTTATGCTTTATCTAAGAATATTGTTATGATAGATAGTCAGACTGGTACTATTAGTAATTTAGGTAAGAATGATAATTATAGTTATATTAATGTTATAAATGGTAATGTTATTGTTGGTAAGGAAGATAAATTTTATAGTGTTAAGGATAAGAAGTTTAGTGAAGTAGAATCTTCTGAGAAGAGTAATATTTATTCTTTTTATGATGGTATTAGTGAATATAAAATTGTAAAAGGAGTTAGATATGGTAAACTAACTACTACGAATAAATATGATAAAGATATTTCTATTATTAAGTATGATAAATATGATGGTGAAGATATTAATATTAAGATGGATGTTAATAGAATTAGTATATATAATAATACTGGTAAAGATGTTTACTTAATACTTGATAAGTTATTTGATAAGAGAATATATGAAGTTAAAGATACTAAGTATGTTAATTTAAATGGATTAAAAGGTAAATATACTATCTACTATCGTATAGATGGTAAAGTATATAAGACTGATTATTATATAGAGGTGTAATATGAATAGAATTATTTTACATATTGATGTAAATAATGCTTTTCTTAGTTGGACTGCTGTATATATGCTTAAAAAAGGATATAAATATGATATTAGAAATAGATATGCTATTATAGCAGGTGATGAGTCACAGAGAAGAGGTATTGTTCTTGCTAAAAGTAATCCTTGTAAAAAGAAGGGAGTAGTTACCGCGGAGGCTATCTATTCTGCTAGAAGAAAATGTCCTTATTTAGAAATATATAAACCTAATTATAAGTTATATAAGTATTTTTCGGATAAGATGTATAATTATTTATGTCAATATACTGATATTATTGAAAGATATAGTATTGATGAGTGTTTTCTAGATTATACTGGCAGTATGGAACTTTTTGGGGATCCTGTTAAAATTGCTTATAAAATTAAAGATGATATTTATAGAATGTTTGGTTTTACTGTTAACGTTGGTGTTGGTAATAATAAATTACTTGCTAAGATGGCTTCTGATTTTGAGAAACCTAATAAGGTACATACTTTGTTTAGCGATGAAGTAGAAGAAAAGATGTTTCCTCTTAAAGTTGATGATTTATTTATGATTGGTAAAGCTAGTAGTAAGAAACTTCATGAGATGGGAATTAACACAATTGAGGAACTGGCTAATTATGATGTTGATATGTTGACTAGAAAATTTAAGTCTATGGGTAAGATGATGCATGACTATGCTAATGGTATTGATAATAGTCCTGTTTATTATGAAAGAGAAGCTGCAAAAAGTATTTCTTCTTCGACAGTACTTCCTTATAACTATCATGATATTAGTATGATACATGATGTTATTCATAATTTGTCTTGTGATATTGGTAAAAAATTAAGATACAATAAAATGTATGCTGATACTATTGGTATTTGGCTTAAATATAACTATTTTGATAAAGTTAGTAAACAAGTAAAATTAGATTTTAGTATCGCAGCTGATGAAGAAATATATGATAATGCTTGCAGAATATTTGATAATTTATGGAATCATGATGATGGTATTAGAAGTGTTTGTGTATTTATTAGTGGCTTTTCTACAGTGAGAAAGAAACAGTTATCTATCTTTGATAATTTTAATAATAATGAGAATATGTTAGATAATGATAAACTTCAGAGTGTTATAGATGAAATAAGAGATAAATATGGTGATAAGGTTATCGGATATGTTAGTGACAATGATAATAGAAGGTGATTTTGATGGATTTTAATGATAGAGAGTTAGTTAATGATACTGATGTAATGAAATTAGTTAGTAGGGTCTGCTACTTAGGAGAAGATGAAAGAAAGAGGGTATTTAATATTCCTTTTGTTAGAGATAAATTAAGAAGAGAATTACTTAAGACCTGCAACGAAGGAGATACATATAAAAATTTTAGATGGTTATTTAATATGATTGAAATTGATGACTTTTTTATTATTTTAGACTATGATACTATACATAATTTTTATAAAAAGCATGATGGCGAATATAAATTATTTGTTTGTTTAACAGAAAAAAACATGGATAAAGCACTTCAATATATTCTTAATGATGATAATTTATTTAAAGAGTTTGTGTCTATATCTGATGATGTATATTCAATATTTGCTAGTGCTGATTATGAAGATATTGCTAAAATAATTTATAAAATGGAAGATATGAATCTAATTGCTGCTGGTAAGGGTCTTCAATTTCTTTCTTGTATTGGTAGTGATAAGCAGGTAAAGTTACTATATGAAAATTTTAAAGATGAAACAATAGTTAAAATATTACCTTATTTAAGTATAACAAATATTTCCTCTTTCTTTGAAAATGATAATAGGGCAGTTTACTTATTTGATAAATTTTTTAATATTGTCAATCTTGTTAATTATAATGTTAAGTTTAATAGAGAAATTTTACTTAATGATAAGTTTTTTGATAAATTAAAAAGTGATAGTTTTATTGATTTTAGAAGAAATATTAATGCACTAGAAGTGAATAATGACTACTTGATAATAAAAAAGAAACTTGATAAATATTATAAGGAATTACTTAATGAATATGATAGTGATAGTGGCCTTTTTAAAGTATATGATGAGATTATTGATAACCCAAGTTTAATGTATGAATATCGAGCTAATTCTTTTATTTATAGTAATGATATTAGGAGAATTTTTCTAAAACATAATGATTATGATGAAAATGGTAATGCTTGTTTTGTAGATTTAGATAGTCTTAAAAATAAATTGAAGGGGGAAGTAAACAGAAAGATTAGTGAAGTAGTTGTAGATGCTTTGTTTTGTGATAATATTTATAATGTTTGGCTTAATATTAAAGAAATGCTTAGATATAATAGTAAGTTAGATGCTGAAGATAAAGTTCTTGATAATGATAAAATAGATTTTTATCAAATGATTCTAAATTTTGATAAAATTTCTTGTGGAGATAAGATAAATTTATTTAATAAATTATATGATAAAAATATTAGTGTTTCTTTTTATGATGATTTAAGAAAACTTAAAGATATATCTTATGATATGATTAAAAAAGATTTAATTGATTTATCTAAATGCGATGATAAATTAGTATCAAATGATATAGATAATGTTAAAATATATGATTTAAGAGATAGTAAATATACTATGCTTGTTAGAATGCAAGGAATATATAAAGATAAAAGTAATAATAGAAGAAACTGTTACTCAATAATATCTGATGAAAATAGCGATACTTATGGACATGGTGAGGGTGGTATTATTTATGGATATAATTCTTTTGATAATGATACTGTTATTCATATGTTAGAGCAGGATGCCTTTAGTGGAGATGTTTATAGTAGTAATACCGCTGTTAGTAGATATGTTAATAGAATTATGACTTCAAAAGAGTTAGTTAATGGTAGTAATTGGTATAGTGAAATAGAATTAGTTAATTTACAAAATGAAAATAAGGAATATAATATTAAGAAACCTGATTTTATAGTTGTTTATGATGAAATAAGAGACAAAGATATAATAGAAAGTAAGAGACTTAATATTCCTATTGTTATTATTAAAATGACAAGACTTAAAAATGAGAATAAAGTTGATACTGGATTTGATAATGAAAGAGATAAATATATAGATGATAGTTATAGTGAAAAAACAGGGAAAAAATTAAGATAGATAGGAGATATAAATAATGAATGATGTTATCATAAATGGAATAGTTAATGATTTGGGTATAAAAAAAGATAGTGTAATTGCTACTTTGAAGTTATTAGGAGAAGGAGCTACAATACCTTTTATTGCTAGATA
>CAKPIH010000019.1 GCA_934162325.1 uncultured Bacilli bacterium | reverse complement strand
CTTGACACTTTATTAGTTTAGTGCGTCTTTTAATTTGTTTCCAGCTTTGAATCCAGGAACTGTTCTAGCAGCGATTTTTACTGCTTCTCCAGTTTGAGGGTTTCTTCCAGTTCTAGCTTCTCTTTTTTTAGCAGTGAAAGTTCCGAAACCTACTAATGTTACTTTTCCAGTTTCTTTTAAACCGTTTGTAACTCCTTCCATCATAGCTTCTAATGCTCTACCAGCATCAGCTTTTGTTAAATCTGCTTTTTCAGCAATGAAATCTACTAATTCTGCTTTTGTCATTTTTATTACCTCCATTATTTTTTCTAAGCAATATATGTTATGCTTACTACATAAAGATACCATAATATCTCAATAAAATCAAGTATTTTAAGGAAATTATAGTAATTATTTTACAAAAATTAACTACTTGTATAACTTTTTATTCATTGTTAATAATATTATTGTAAGTTTTCTTTATTTGTGGTATAATAAGGCTGTTTTTTGAGGGGAGATGTTAGTATGAAGGATAAAACAAGAAAGGATATTATTATAATTATTAGTTATATTGCTCTTGTTATATTTGCTTTGGTTAATTTTAGTAAAATTATTGCTTTTTTAGGAAAGATTATTAGTATTTTTTCACCATTCTTACTTGGTATTATTCTTGCGTTTGTACTTAATGTTTTGAATAATTTTATTGAAAAGAAAATTTTTGGTAAGATTAAACCTAGTAAGATTTGGAATAAGATTAAAAGACCGCTATGTATTACACTTAGTTTGATATTGGTATTTTTAACAATTTTCTTTGTTATGAATTTACTTATTCCACAACTTAAGAATTCAGCTTCTTTATTTACTGATACACTTCCTGCTTATAAGGAGGACATTATTGGTATTTTGAATAAGTTTGATATTGATGAGTCTACTGTTAACAAGGTTGGTGAATACTTAGATAATTTTGGTAAAGTTATTACTGATTATATTAAGGGTAATTCTAAGGATGTTATTACCGTTACTACTGAGGTTGCTACTTCGGTTATTAATATTATTAGTAAAGGCATTATTACTTTGGTATTTGCTATTTATATGATTGCCCAAAAAGAGACTCTTAGTAGACAGATTAATAAGATAATGAGAGCTTATTTAAAACCTAAAACTATTAATAAGATTAATACAGTTGGTACTCTTGCTAATAAAACTTTTTCTAACTTTGTCACTGGACAATGTTTAGAGGCTTTAATTTTTGGTAGTTTGGTATTTGTGGGTATGCTTATATTTAGATTCCCATATGCTTCCACTATCGGAGTGTTACTTGGATTTACGGCTTTGATACCTATCTTTGGAGCATTTATTGGTACGGCGATTGGATTTATTCTTATTATGATGGTTAGTCCTGTTAAAGCTATCCTATTCGTGGTATTTATTATTGTTCTTCAACAAATTGAAGGTAACTTGATATATCCTAGAGTTGTTGGTAAGAGTATTGGACTTCCTGGTATGTGGGTTCTTCTATCGGTTACTGTTGGTGGTAGTATTGGTGGAATACTTGGCATGCTTATTGCTACACCATTATGTTCTTTATTATATGCTTTATTTACTAAGATGGTAAATGATAGACTTAAGAGTAATAAGATTGTTACTAAAGTAAAAGAAAAGGCTTAACTTGATTGTTAAGTCTTTTTATAATACTATGGCTATCATATTTGATGAACCTTTATTGATTATTTTAGTTAGTGTTTGACATAGTTTATATCTTACATTGTCTGGCATCATTGATAGTTTGGCTTGAATTCCTTCTTGAACTATAACATCTAAACTGCGACCAAATATTTCACTTTTCCAAATATCTGTTCCTTCTTTATTTTCAGTTAGATAGTTTATTAGTTCTTTACTTTGTAATTCACTTCCTATTATTGGTTCAAAGGTGCTTTCGACATCTACTTTTATCATATGAATTGATGATGCTTTGGCTTTTAGTTTAATTCCATAACGAGAACCTTGTTTAATTATTTCTGGTTTATCTAATTTCATATCATCTAGAGTAGGGGAAGCGATTCCGTAACCTGTTTGTTTTACCATTTTTAGAGCTGATTTTATTTGATTATATTCACGTCTAGCAATATTTAATTCTTGGAATAGTGATAACAATTCAGCTTTAGATGATACTGAAATACCCATGATGTCATTTAATATTTTACTATATAGTCCTTGTGGTGCTTCTAAATTTATGGTTACCTCTCCTGTTGAAGGATCAACTTCGGATATATATGATTTGGCTATATATTCTGATTCAGTAAAATTGTTATTTATTTTATCTATATCTTTTAATTTGTTTACTTCGGTTATGGCTTCTTTTATTTTGGCTATATATTCTTTCTTTAGATAATGGTCTGGTGCTAGTATGGCTATCCATTCTGGCATATTTACTTTTATTTGTTCTATTGGAAATTCATATAGGGCTTCTTTTAGAATATTATACATATCTCTTTCTTGCATTGCTTCAATACTTATTGGCATTACGGGGACATTATATTCTTCTTTTAGTTTTTCTGCTAGTGCTTCGGTATCTGGTAACATTGGATGAACACTATTTAATAATACTATATATGGTTTACCAACAGCATTTAATTCTTCAATTACTGTTTTTTCTGCTTCAACATATTCACTTCTTGGAATGTCTCCAATGGAACCATCAGTTGTTACTACTATTCCAATGGTGGAGTGTTCTTTTATTACTTTTTCTGTTCCTATTTCAGCGGCTTCAGTAAAAGGAATTGGTTCACTATACCATGGGGTCATTACTAAACGTGGTCCATTTTCGTCTTCATATCCTTTAGCGGCTTTTACTACATAGCCTACACAGTCAATCATTCTTATATTAGCACTAAAATCTTCTACTTTTATTTTGGCAGCAGTAGCGGGAACGAATTTTGGTTCTGTTGTCATTATTGTTTTACCCGCAGCGGCTTGTGGTAATTCGTCCAAACATCTTTTTCTTTCGTATTCATCTTCAATATTAGGTATTACTAAATTTTCCATAAACTTTCTTATGAAAGTTGATTTTCCTGTTCTTACTGCTCCTACTACACCTAGATAGATATCTCCTCCTGTTCTTTTACCAATACTTTTTATAACTTCTATTTTTTCCATTAACATACCTCTTTTCTTTTTATCACTAAACTATATGTTATTTATTTATAAATATGAAAAAAGAAAAGAATTATTTTTTTCTTTTCAATACTTCTTTTAAAAAATAGTTATATAAGTTTTCGGTATTATCTAAATCTTCTGGATGAAATTGAACTCCTAATACGAAGTGATTATCATCTATATATTCGATACCTTCAATCACATTATCTTTAGATACTGCTGATACTTTAAAGGGATAATTTACTTTAGATAATGCTTCATTATGTCTTGAATTTACTGTTAGGGTGGGGCCAAATATTTTATAGAGAATGGTATTTGGTTTTATTTTTATGTCATGTGTTTTATCTTTGCTATTGTGATTTGGTATTTTTATTAATGCTTTATCATTGGTGGTGTTTTGACTATAGAGACCTATTATTTGATGTCCCATGCATATTCCTAGTACTGGGATATTATTATTTATGGCATAATTTAGTATTTGAAAATGATAGTGGTATATATCACTTCCACCTTGAAAGATAATACCATCACATAGAGATAAGATATTAGTATTTAATAAAGAATTATCATAGTTTAGGATGCCTATATAGTTACATTTGTTATGTAAATATTTTAAATTATTTTTAGTTACTATTTGTACTAGAGTATCATTTATTTTATCATCTCTTGCTACAAGGCCAATAGTTAGATTACTCATTTATCTAAGAATTTATCTAAATTTTTTGGTACATTGTCATTTAAGATAGTACTTATTATTTTTTCTTCTTTTTCTTTAGATACCTCTCTACCTGTCATTTTAGCTAAGTCATTTATTACTTCTTTTAAAGTTGTCTCATCTTTCATATTTCCTTTTTGTAATTTATCCGCTAAAGAAAGTATTGTTTCTTTATTTACATTAGTTTTCTTTTCTACTTTTTTAAAAAAATTATCTGAAAACATAAAAAACCTCCTAGTACATTATATGTTAGGAGATTCTTTTTTGTTAATTAATCGTTTTTATTTTTGTATTCTAATTTTATTGGCGTTCCTTCAAAGTCAAAATTTTCTCTTAATTTGTTTTCTAGATATCTCTCATATGAGAAGTGTATTAATTTATTACTATTTACAAATAAAGTGAATTTTGGAGGAACTGTTCCTGTCTGCTGGGCAAAGGATATTTTTAATCTTTTACCTTTATATGAAGGTGGTGCTTTCATCATTACTGCATCTCTTATTACTTCATTTAAAACACTTGTTTTTATTTCACGATGTGAATTTTCATATGCTTTATCTATTTCTGGCATGATAGTAAAAATTCTTTTCTTAGTTAATGCTGATACAAATGTTACTTTAGCATAAGATAGGAATTTGAATTCTGCTCTTACAAGTTTAGTAAAGGCTGCTACATCATTCTTATCATTTACAGTATCCCATTTATTAACTACTATTACAATTGGTTTTCCTTCTTCAAGAGCATAACTTGCGATATGTTTATCGTGTTCAATTATTCCTTCTTCAGCGTTTATTACTAGAAGGCAGACATCACTTCTTTCAATTGCTTTCATTGACCTTAGTACAGAATATTTTTCTATTCTTTCAAATATTTTACCACTTTTTCTAATACCCGCTGTATCGATAGCAACATATTTCTTTTTATTATAAGTAAACTCGGTATCGATAGCATCTCTTGTAGTTCCCGCTATTGGGGATACAATAACTTTTTCTTCATTTAGTAGAGCATTTACTAAACTACTTTTTCCAACATTTGGTCTTCCTATTAAACAGAATTTTATGCGGTCATCTGGTTCTTCCTCTTCAGTCATTTCATTAAAGTCTTTGGTAATACTATCTAGTAAATCAGATAATCCTAGGGAATGCTCACCACTTACTGGTAATACTTCTTCAAAACCAAGTTCGTAGTAGTTATAAATATTTTCTTCTCTTTTAACATTATCTAATTTATTAACTACTACTATTACTCTTTTTCCTGATTTCATTAGTATATCTCTTATAACATAATCGTTTTGATTTAATTCTTCTAATCCATCTACGACGAATAATATTATTTCTGCTTCTTCAATAGCTATATTTGCTTGGATTATTATTTCATCATTGAAATCTTCTTCAGATACATCTATTCCGCCAGTATCGATTAAATGAAATTTGTAGTTATTATGAGTTACAGTTCCATAGATTCTATCTCTAGTTACTCCAGGAGTGTCTTCAATTATGGAAACTTTTTTTCCGATTAATTTATTAAATATTGTTGATTTACCAACATTAGGTCTTCCGACTATTGCTACTGATGGCACTTTCATGTAAATCACCTCTTCGTTTAGTATTATATCAGAAAATAAAAAAAAATACTATACTTTTATTTTTAGTCCTTCATTTATTACTTTATAAGTGTCATTATATAGTATTTCTGATTTTTCTAAAATATCTAGGTATTTTCTTTTATTTATAGGTTTATTTAATTCTAAGTAAAAATTATTTTGGTAATAATAAATATTATCTTTGTTATTTTTGGTTATATCAAAATAGTCTATTTTATAAAGAAATGGGGTATCAGTATGAATAGTTATTTTTATTTCTAGTTCATCTTTAGAAGAAAAGATTTTTTTGATATTCTTTATTTCTATTATTGTGCCATAGTTTATATCTTGATATATTTCTAATATGGCTAGACCGTATAGTTTGTTATGTTTGTTTATTCTTTTAATTACTCTTTTAGTTATATTTTGTATTTCAGTATGGTCATAAATATTTATTATTTTACTTGGTAGTTTTATTTGATAGTTATCTTTACTTATTTGCGATATTATCATATTTCACTTCCATTATAATTTATGAAAAAAGATGAAAAGGGGAACTCTATTATAGATATTTCTCTATTTCATCATATACTTCATTTTTACCTGTTTTTGTTATACTAGAAAATAATATAATATCATTTTCATTATTTAGGTTTAATTCTTTAACAATAACATTTTTGTTTTTTTGATGATTGTTTTTTGACACTTTGTCTACTTTTGTACATACTACTGTTACTGGTATGTTGTAGTATTTTAAATAATTGTACATTAAAACATCATCTTCAGTTGGCTTGTGACGAAAATCTATTAGTAAGAAGACCATTTGAAGATTACTTCTTGATTTTAAATAGTTTTCTATTATTAGACCAAATTTTTTCTTTAAAGAGTTTCTTACTTTAGCAAAACCATATCCTGGGGCATCTACTAGATAGAATTCATCATTTATTTTATAGAAGTTTAATGTTTGAGTTTTCCCAGGCGTAGCAGATGTTCTTGCATAGTTCTTTCTATTGATTATTGAATTAATAAAACTACTTTTACCAACATTACTTCTTCCTACAAGTAGGAATTCTTTTTTTTGATCTGTAGGGTACTGACTTTCACGTACTGCTGATATTATTAATTCGATTGTATTAATTTTCATAATTTTCTCACCGAAATAATTTTATCATAAGATGTGAAAAAAAGCAAATTATGGGTTGTTTGCTTCTTCTTCATTTGGTAAGATATCTTTAAGATTATCATCTTTTTGATCATTGTTTTCTTCATTATTATCTTTGTTATTGTCATCACTAGGGTTATCATTATTATTTTTGCTTTTATCATCATCTGGTAAGATATCCTCTAGTGGGTCTTTAGTATTATCAGTTACATTATCTTTTGTATCATTATTTTTATTATCATCTTTTGATTCTTCACTATTTTGACTAGGTTCTGTAACTATTACTTTATCTGGATTTTTAATGTTTCCTGGCTGGCCATAAGAACTATCTAACTTATCACCATTTATTACTTTATTTATTAAATTGATAGCTTTATTTAAGCTTTCATTATTTATATTCATAACGTATAATTTTTGGGTTGGATAAGAATATGTATAATCTAATTTTCCTTCTCCTGTTATAATATTTGATGTTACATTCCATCCTCCTAAATTAGTAAGTTCTTTTTTTATTAGGCTAGTTATATCTTTATCAGTTAGATTTGTTTGGAAAGTATTTTTAGTATTTTTAAGAATAGTTGGGTAGTTGTAAATTACTTCACTACTAGTGGCTTTTCTAATTATGGCTTCAATTACGGCTTCTTGGTTTCTTCCACGATCTATATCACCACCAGGTAATGTTTTTCTTTCTCTAGAAAAAGCTAATGCTTGCTTGCCATTCATATGGTTATATCCTTTATAGAATTTATAGTTATCTATGTATGATACGAATGAGTATTCTGAATAAACATCTACTCCTCTAAGGGAGTCTATTATTTTTTCTACTGTTGAGAAGTTTACTCTAATATAATAATTTATGTCAATATTTAGCAAATTTTTAATAGTATCAATTGACATGTTTACACCATAGTTTCCAGCATGTGTAAGTTTATCTTTATAACCTTTTGTACCCGCTAGCTGAACATAACTATCTCTTGGTATTGATGTTAATAGTACTTGCTTAGTTGTTGGGTTGACAGTTAGTAATATATTTACATCACTACGTGATACTGTTTCAATATTACCGTAGGTGTCAATACCACTTATGTAAATAGTAAATGGATCTTTAGTTATATCAACTTCCTTGGTATCACTTTTTACTAAACTTCTTATTTTTATTTTATATATTATTTTATAATTATCTGTTCCGGTTTCTTCTGCTTTTATATTATAGTAACTTTCATCTATCAATAGTGAATCAATATTATTGTTACTTAAATCGCTAAATAGTTTATCATAATCAGTATATTCTTCTTTATTCATAGTTACTTCTTTATCTAGTTTTTCTAGTACTTTATTCATATCTTTTAATTCACTATTTATATAACCAATACTTTTATTACTTAAATCTTTTATTTTGTCATATGGTGAATCTTTATCTACTAATACTAAATATGTGTCTTCATTATAATGTATTTTGGAAAAAGAACTAAAGTAGTTTTTGGTTATACCTAAATAGTATGATAATAATAAGTATATTAGTATTATGATGATACTTAGTATATAACCTATCTTTTTTTTCTTTTTATTTAGAACTAGAAGTAATATAGTAAATAATATTATTACTACTGATACTATTATGAAATATAGTGTTGGCAATATATTTACTATTTTAAGAAATATTATAAATGTTATTGTTATTATTGAAAGTATAATATTTAATATATTTTTTTTCTTATTATTTTCTCTTTTATTTTTCTTCATTTTTATTCCTTCTTTATATAAAATATTAAGCACAATTTTTCATTGTGCTTTGTATTATTTTGCTAATTTTTTAGTTAATTTTTTAGTTAATTTTTTTGATTGAATTTGTAATTTATCAGGATCTTGTTCTTTACTATAAAGATCTAACATATCCTGTTGAGCCTCAATAGCTATTCTGTATTTTAGATCACTCTTTTCTGTTATTTGAGAATCTAAATATTCAATATATTCTTTACCTGATTGACTATTACTTTCTTTAATATATAATTTTTCATACATCATTGGTAGTATTTCAATACTACTATTTTTAGTGTCTACTTTTTTACCTAGATATTTATAATATAAAAGTGCATGTGTGTATTCATGTATATTAATTATTAATGTTTTTTCATCTGTAATATATGGAACACATAAAATAATGCCTTCTAATATTTTTCTTTTATTTATTGCAAAATAGCAACCGATGAAATCTCTATTTTCTTCTTCTAAATAGTTGAAAAAGATGCCTTTTTCGTGTAAGTATTCCATGGCGTTTTCATCATATAAATTATGTTCTTTTAAAAAATGTATAAATTTTTTATAATAATTTTCTTGCATAATTACCTCCCTTGTATGAATTATTATATCATAAATAGTATAAAAAGAAAAGAACTAGTTGTCCCTATCTGTAAAAATTAATACATATCTTAGTATTTCTAATAGTGTTGACAGCATAGCTGCTACATATGTGAAAGCAGCTGCTGATAACATACTTTTAGCATTAGGAATTTCTTCACTATCTAATAATTTTAATTCTTTTAATTGTTTTAATGCTCTACTAGAAGCATTAAATTCTACTGGTAAAGTTATTAGTTGAAAAGCTAATAAAGCAAGTAATAAGATTATACCTATTTCCATTAATTTGTATGAAAAGATTGCTCCTATTACAATTGCAAGATAACCAAGTTTTGTACATAAATTAACAGTAGGAACTATTTTACTTCTTATTCGCATTGGTTTATAGTTTTCTTTATCTTGAATAGCATGACCACATTCGTGGGCTGCTACGGCAACTGATGCTATACTTGAACCATGATAGATATCGGTAGATAATCTAACTACTTTTCTGGTCGGATCATAATGATCAGTTAGATTACCTTTTGTTTCAAGTATCATTATGTCTTTAAGACCATTTTTGTCTAATATTTTTCTGGCTGCATCAAAACCAGTGATATCTTTATTATTTAGTTTCTTTTTAAATCTACTATAGGATGTTGATACTAATATTTGTGATATTATTGTTATAAGTAGTCCAATCCATATTAGTAAATCATAAGTTATTATATTATTATTCATATTTGATTAATTCCTCCTTGTTTATAATTATAGAATTTAAATATGGTATAATTATGTGATTTTTAAAATATGTTAAATGGGTATTTATTTGGCATATCAAGAGTAAATGTTAATTTTTCTTTGGTAGTGGGGTGGGTAAAAGTTATTGATTTAGCAAATAAAGCTATATTTATATTGCTTGGATTATTTCCATACTTGGAGTCTCCTACTAAAGGATGATTTCTACTAGCAAATTGTAATCTTATTTGGTGAGAACGACCTGTAATTAGATTTATTTCTACTAATGATAAATTATCTTTGGTATTTAGAACTTTGTATTCTAAAGCAGAATATTTACCTTTATCTTTAGTGGTTATATAACTGATATTTTTATTTTTATCTTTGATAAGATAATCTTCTAATTTACCTTCTTTAGGTATAGTACCCTCAATTACTGCTAGATATGTTTTATGAAAAGTATTATTTCTTATTTCTTCACTTAGTCTAGAAGCCGCTTTTGAAGTTTTGGCAAATACCATAATTCCTCCAACTGGTCTATCTAGTCTATGTACTAAGCCTATATAGGCATCGCCTTTTTTATTTTCTTTTTTAATACGATAATCTTTTAATAATGTTATCATATCTATATCTTTACTTATATCTTCTTGAACTGGTATATTAACTGGTTTTTCTACTACTAGAAGATGGTTATCTTCATATATTACATTAATTTTTGGTAACTTTTCCATATATTCCACATGGTAATATTAGATTGTCTTCAGTTACAGGTAGACAGTTTTCACCAGTTTCTATTTTGTAGTTAGGGAAATTTTGCTTTAAGATATTTTCAAGAGATATATGACTTATACCGGTTGTGTAGCAACTGATTAACAAGAATGAAAAATCATCAGATAAAACTTTTTTTACATTATCTAATAAATTTGGAAAATCATTTTCAAATTTCCACACTTCTTTATTTGGACCACGACCATAACTTGGAGGATCCATAATTATACCTTCGTATTTTCTGCCTCTTCTTTGTTCTCTTTCTAAGAATTTAATGGTATCTTCAGTTATAAATCTTATTTTATTATTTTCTAGATGACATAACTGCATGTTTTCTTTGGCCCATTCGTTTATTCCTTTAGAAGCATCAACGTGAACTACTTCGTCTGCTCCAGCACTAGAAGCTGCCATTGAAGCACAACCTGTGTATGCAAACAAATTTAATACTTTCATTTCATTATGATTTTCTTTGTACTCTTTTACTTTGGTTTGGATAAAATCCCAGTTTGCTGCTTGCTCAGGAAATATACCAGTATGTTTAAAATTAGTGGGAGATACTTTAAATGTTAAATCATTATAATTTACAGTCCAATATTCTGGTAATTTTTTTCTAAATTCCCATGAACCTCCGCCTTCTTTACTTCTGTGATAGTGGGCATCAAAGTTATTCCACTTTTCTTTCTTGCTCCATATTATTTGGGGATCAGGTCTTATTAGGATAATATTTTTCCATCTTTCTAATTTTTCACCATTTCCTGTTTTTATACATTCATAATCTTTCCATCTATTACTTATATTCATTTTTGCACCTCAAATTAATTATACCATTATATTTAAAAATAGACTAGAAGTTTTTTACTAGTCTATTTAATAGTTATATTTGGTATTTCTTTTTTTGGAGTTTCTTCTTTAGGAAAAGATATGGTTAAAATACCATTTTCGTAGTTGGCTTTTATATCAGATTCTTTTTTTTCGCCTATATAGAAACTTCTTTTTACTTCACCATAAAATCTTTCTCTTCTTACATATACCTCTGTTTTTAGTTCTACTTTTTTTACTGCTTTAATTGTTAAGTAACCATTTTCATAATTAATTAATATATCTTCTTTTTTTAATCCTGGTAAATCTATTTCCATAATGTATTTATTTACTTCTTCTCTTATATCTGTTTTCATGTATTCTCTTTCTTTAAGTAATGGAGAATCAATAAGAGGAAAGTAATCATTTAAATAATATTTTGATAGCATATATATCTTCCTTTCTTTTTTATTATGTAATAGGAAAATATTTTTATACTAGTTTTCTATTATTAAATTACTATTTCCTAGTGGTAGATATAAAAGAGAACCAATTAGAATAAAGAATGTTGCGGCTAGTAAGTATCTTTCTCCAGTATTATTATTTGGATCACTATCTTGATAATTGTTATAGGCATTTAGAAAGAAATAAATTGCTATTATGACATTTAGTCTACGATTATAGTAATATAATTTATTGGCTTCTTCATTGGTTATACTTGGAATATCTAAGATACTTTTCTTTTTTTCTGTTATTATATAAAAGGAAACTAATGATTTAACTATTACTAAAAAGAAAAAGATAATATCTATATTTACTTCTTTTAAAAGATTCTCATTATTGTTATTCATATTAAAGTATATAAAAAGAATGATAAAAATATCATTCTTAATCTATATCTGTATTTATTTTTACATATTCTTCACGCATTACAGTCATTATTCTTACAATAAATTCTAAGTCTTTGTCTTGCAAGTATTTGCAATTTTCTGTTATGTACTTTATTTTATCGATACCTTGTTCTTCACTATTATTTATGTCTAATAATGAATTTAAATCAACGTTGAAAATTTGTGCAATACTTTTTAGTATACCAGCATTTGGTTCTGATTTTCCTGTTTCTATTCTAGATAAGAAATTTCTATTAATTTTTAACATTGTTGCTAATTCTTCTTGTGATATCCCTTTACTTTTTCTTAGATATTTTATTTTTTCACCTAACTTCATTTTTTACCTCCAAAAACTAGTTTTATTATAATAAATTATTTTTTATTTGTAACATTATGATAATATTATTACCAAGATTGAAATAATTATTATCTAATTTTGACTATTCTATGTAAAAAATAGATAATAATTATTTTAGAGGTGGTTATTTCGAAGATAAATTTATTTATTGATAAGAAATGCCTTAATAGATATAGAATAAATAGTTTTGTGGAAGGAAGATTAAAAGTCTCTTGTTTTTTGAATATAAAATTGCTATAATATTAATGATTTGAATGGAGGAAGTTATGATATCAAAAAGTGAGTTAGAAAGTTTAGCTAAAAAACTTATGTTTGAAATGAATGATGATGAGTATGAAACTTTGGAAAAAGAATTTGATGTTATTCTTAAACAAATGGATTTAATTGGTAATATTAAAGGTATTGATAAGGTAGAACCAATGACGTTTCCTTTTGATTTAGAACTAAATGATAATTATTTAAGAGAAGATGTATATAATAATGAAATTACTTTTGATAATATGAAGATTAATGTCAAAGATTATGAGGATAATAGAGTAAAGGTTCCTAAGGTGGTGGAATAATGACAAATAAACTTATTGATGAAATTAGAAATAATTTAGATAATGGTAATGTTACTAGTGAGATGTTATTTGAAGAGGCTACTAGTAAGGCTAAAAAATATCAAGATGAATATAACTGTTTTGTTACAATTATGGACAAAAAAGAAGAAATGGAAGAAGAGAGTATACTAAGAGGAATACCTTATGCTTTAAAGGATAATATTTCTACTAAAGGGATACTTACTACTGCTTCTTCAAATATACTTAAAGATTATATTCCTTTATATGATGCCACCATTTATAAGAAGTTAAGAGAGTCAGGTGCTGTACTTATGGGTAAGACTGTACTTGATGAACTTGCTATGGGAGGAACTGGTACTACTGGACATACTGGTGTTGTTAGAAATCCTTGGGATAAGGAAAGAATGATTGGTGGTAGTTCTGCTGGTAGTGCTGCTTCAGTTGCTCTTGGTATTGTTCCTTTTGCAATTGGTTCTGATACAGGTGATTCTATTAGAAAACCAGCTGCTTATGGTGGAGTAGTTGGATATAAACCTACTTATGGTAGAATATCTAGATATGGTTTATTTGCTTTTGCTTCTAGTTTAGATCATCTTGGAGTATTTGCTAGAAGTGTTAAAGATGTAAGTTATGTTATGAATATAGTTAAAGGTCATGATGACAAGGATATGACTAGTTTACCTGATGAAGATATTTCTTATGTTGATAATATAGATAATGATATTAAAGGTAAAAAATTATTTTATATAAAAGAAGCTATGGATATAGTTAGTGATAGTGATGAATTAAAGGATATTATGGATAATTTTAAAGCGGTTATTAATAAATGCAAAGCTTTAGGATTTGAAATAGAAGAGGTTACTTTTGGTAAAGAACTACTTGAAGCTATATATCCTGTATATAATGTTATTTCTTGTGCAGAAGCTACTAGTAATAATTCTAATTTAACTGGTATTCCATTTGGTAGTAGAGTAGAAGCAAGTAATGTTAATGATATTATGATGAAGACGAGAACAGAAGGATTTTCGGAACTTATTAAGAGAAGATTTGTTATTGGTAGTTATGTTCTTCAAAAAGAGAATCAAGAAAAATTATTTTTAAATGCTTCTAGAGTTAGAAGACTTATTGTTGATAGAATGAATGAATTATTTAAAAAATATGATGGTCTTATTATGCCTACGAGTGGTGATATTGCTCCTTTATTTGATAAGGCTAGTGATAAATTATCAGATGAGTATTTGATTCTTGGTAATCATCTTGTAATTGGTAATTTTGGAGGATTTCCTAGTATTTCTATTCCTAGTGGTTTTGTTAATAATATGCCTGTTAGTGTAAATATTACTGGTAGAGCAAAAGAGGATTATTTAGTACTTAATATGGCTAATAAAATAGAAGAAGTACTTGGATGTAAAGGTATGGTGGCTAAAGATGAGTAAATGTATTCCAGTTATTGGACTTGAAGTTCACTGTGAACTTAAAAGTAATAGTAAAAACTTTAGTACTGGTAAAAATGGTAATGGAGATGTTAATACTAATTTATCAGTAGTTGATATTGGTTATCCAGGTATCTTACCTTGTGTTAATAAAGAGGCAGTTAAAAAGAGTATTATGGTTGCTTTAGCTTTAAACTCTACAGTACCTGAAAAGCTTACTTTTGATAGAAAAAATTATTACTATCCTGATTTGCCTAAAGGATATCAGATTACACAGTTTAAAAATCCTATTGGTACTAATGGTTATGTTATGATTAATGTTGATGGTACTGATAAGAGAATAGATATTCATGATACACATTTGGAAGAAGATACTGCTAATATGGATCACTTAAGCACTTATTCTTTGATTGATTATAATAGAGCAGGTGTGCCACTTCTTGAGACTGTTACTGAACCTTGTATTGGTTCTTCAAAAGAGGCTATTGCTTACTTAGAAGCACTTAGAAATATATTCTTATATTTAGATGTTAGCGATGCAAGAGCGGATCTTGGTCAAATCAGAGTAGATGTTAATGTTTCAATGAAGAAAGAAGAAGATAGTGAACTTGGTACTAGAGTTGAAATGAAAAATATTAATTCTTTTTCTACCGTTAAAGAAGTTATTGAAGTTGAAATTAAAAGGCAGACAGAAATACTTGAAGCAGGTGGAGTCATTGAACAGGAAACTAGAAGATATGATGAGGCTAATAAAACTACAGTATTTATGAGAGGTAAGAGTGATGCTATCGATTATAAGTATTATACCGAGCCTAACATTCCTCCAATTAGATTGAGAGAAGAATTTATTAATGAGATTAAAAGTAATATGCCTGTTCTTGAATATGAAAGAAAAAATACATATATGAATGAATATGGTATAAGTAATATTGATGCTAGTACGTTAACTAAAGATAAAAAATTATCTGACTATTTTGAAAGTGTTATTATTTATGGTTCTAATCCTAAAGATACTTCTAATGTAGTAGTAAGTTTCTTGCTTGGATATTTGAATAAAAATTATAAAGATATTGCTGATATTAATATTGAACCAAAAGATTTTAGTGAAATTATTAAAATGATGAGTGATGGTAAAATTTCTAATAAACAGGTTAAAGATATTTTTACTAAAGCATTAGATGAAGATAAAAATGTATTAGAGGTTGCTAAATCTATTGGTACTCAAATAAGTGATAAAGAAGAAATTAGAAAAATTATTAATGAAGTATTTAATGAAAATCCTAAAGTTATAGATGATTTTAAGTCTGGTAAAAATGTTAATGGTTTCATTATGGGACTTATTATGAAAAAAACTTCTGGTAAAGTAAATCCTGGAGTTACTAATATGGTACTTGGTGAAGAACTTAAAAAATTATAAGTTTATCAACAGTTTTTGTTGATAAACTTTTTTCTTTTGGGTATTTTTTGTTAAAAAATACATAAAATATTAAAAAAGTTAAAAAAAGTACTTGATTAATTAAAAAAAGTGTTATATAATTAAGAAGTCTTGTGGATGTACTGGCCAATTAGCTCAGTCGGTAGAGCACTCGGCTGTTAACCGATAGGTCGTAGGTTCGAGCCCTACATTGGCCGCCATTTGATAATTAAGAGTCTATCATTGATAGATTCTTTTTTTGTACTATTTACGACCTATCTTATATTTTTAATGTTATATATTTTTATTAATTGATAAAATTATAAGTATATAAGTTTTGACTGTGAATATGATAGAACAAGAATGTTTTAGTTTTGAGATTACAAGCTCAAAACTATTTGCCAAGACCTTAGGCTTGGCAAACTATAGAAAAATAAAAGAAAAAGCAATAAAATTATTGACAAATATATATGTGTTGTGGTATATTTATGTCAACCGAAAGGTGTTTTTATTTTAATCAAATATTGGGAGGATTTAAAAATGGTTGAATATTTTAAAGGTGTTAAAAAAGAAGTATCTAGAATTAAATGGACTAGTAAAAAAGATTTACTTAAATATGCTACATCAACAATTGCATTTATGATTTTCTTTGGTGTATTCTTTTATCTAATCGATTTACTAGTAGCTGTGTTAAGGAGTAGTTTATAATGAAAAAAGAGTGGTATGTTGTTAATACTGTAAGTGGACATGAGTATAAGGTTAAAGAAAAATTAGAAATGAGAATTAACTCTATGGATTTACAAGAAAATATTTTTAGAGTTATTGTTCCAGAACAAAAAGAAATAGAGTATAAAAATGGTGTTAAAAAAGAAAAAGTTAAGAAGATGTTTCCAGGATATGTTTTGGTAGAAATGGTTATGTCTGATGAGGCTTGGTATATTGTTAGAAATACGCAAGGTGTTACCGGATTTATAGGATCATCTGGTAAGGGTGCTAAACCTATTCCTCTTCTTCCTCAAGAAGTTGATAGAATACTTAATAGTATGGGAATGAGTAGAGTAGATATTAGTAAAGATTTAACTGAAGGTAAGAAAGTTAAAATTATTGCTGGACCATTTAAAGATATGATGGCTAAAATTGATAGTGTTGATCTAAAAGAGCAAAAACTTACTGTTTTAGTTGATTTATTTGGTCAAGAAACTTCAGTAGAAGTTGATATGCAAGAAGTAGAAACTATGTAATACGATTAAAATAAAACATAAAGTAGAAAAAAAATAAAAAAAATAGTTGTAATTTTAAAAAAAGTGTGATATCATTATCGGTGCGAGACATATTATTATGTTAGTAAGTGGAAGGCGGACTGGCCGATGGGACCACACGCGAAAAAGAAATTTTAATAGGAGGTGTTTTTCGTGGCTAAAGAAGTTACTAAGAAAATTAAATTACAAATTCCAGCAGGAAAAGCAACACCAGCTCCTCCAGTAGGAACTGTACTTGGACCAGCAGGAATTAACTTACAAGAATTTTGTACTAAATTTAATGATGCATCTAGAGATAAGATGGGAGATGTACTTCCAGTTGAAATAACTATTTATGATGATAGAAGTTTTGACTTTGTACTTAAGACTCCACCTGCTGCATTCTTGCTTAAGAAAGCTGCTGGGATTAAATCTGGATCTAGTAAGGGTGAAGTAGTTGCAACTTTATCTAAAGATAAATTAAAAGAGATTGCTGAAACTAAATTACCTGATTTAAATGCTTATACAGTAGAAGAAGCTATGAAAATAGTTGAAGGTACTGCCCGTAATATGGGAATTAAAATTGAAGAATAATAAAAATAATTAATATGTCATATAGGTTTATACCTATGTGGAAGGATATTGTTTAGTCCGCAAATACCACATAAGGAGGGAAGACGAATGAAAAGAAGTAAAAGATATGTTTCTAATTTAGAAAAACTTGATAAGAATAAAGCATATTCTGTAGAAGAGGCTGTTAAATTAGTTAAAGAGACTTCTAATGCTAAGTTTGATTCTACTATTGAAGTAGCTATGAATTTGAACTTAGATACTAAAAAGAATGATCAACAACTAAGAGGAGCAGTTGTTTTACCTAATGGTACTGGTAAGACTAAAAGAATTTTAGTTCTTGCTAAAGGAGATCAAGCTAAAGCTGCTAAAGAAGCAGGTGCTGACTTTGTAGGAGATCTTGATATGATTCAAAAAATTGAGAAAGAATCTTGGTTTGATTACGATGTTATTATTGCTACTCCTGAAATGATGCCAATGCTTGGTAAAATTGGTAAATTACTTGGACCTAAAGGTTTAATGCCAAACCCTAAGACAGGTACTGTTACTATGGATACTGCTAAAGCTATTGAAGAAACTAAAAAAGGTAAAGTTAACTACAGAACTGATAGTTTCGGAAATGTACACGGAATCGTTGGTAAAGCAAGTTTTGATGATGCTAAATTAGTAGAGAATCTTAAAGCTTTCGTTGAGGCTATTATGAAAATTAAGCCTTCAACTGTTAAAGGAGCATACGTTAAGAATGTTAGTATTTCTTCAACTATGGGTCCTGGTGTTAAAATTGATTTAAATTCATTTGACAAATAATAATATTTAATATATAATAAGTTTGTTTGAGAAAATATTATGCCAAAGACAGTAAGGGCAGTGATGCTTGAAAATCTTACCGAGGAATAAGAAATGTTCTTTTTATCCCTCGATGTAGAGGGATTTTATTTTGGTATAGGAAAGGATTGATACTATGGCAAATGCAAAAATATTAGAGCAAAAATCTTTAGTAGTTGATGAGATTAAAGGTAAGTTTGAAAATGCTAAATCAGTAGTTGTATTTGATCCAAGAGGACTTAATGTTGCTGAAGTAACTGAACTTAGAAGAGCTCTTAGAGAGTCTGGTTCTGATTACAAAGTATATAAAAATACTTTAGTAAAAAGAGCTGTTAATAGTTTAGATATTAAGTTAGATGAGTTCCTAGAAGGACCATCTGCGATTAGTTTTTCTAGCGATGAACTTGCTCCTGTTAAGGTTATTAGTGAGTTTGCTAAAAAACATACTAATCTTGAATTAAAAGCTGGTATTGTTGAAGGAAAGGTTGCTGAAGCTTCAGAGCTTGCTAAATATGCTGCTATTCCATCAAGAGAGGGATTACTTACAATGCTTGCTGCAGGACTTATGGGTACTGTTAAAGATTTATCTATCTGTTTAGATTTATATGCTAAACAAAAAGAAGAAAATTAATAAAAATATAGTTATAAGAAAGGAAGGAAATTAAAATGGCTAAATTAACAAAAGAAGAATTTATTAATTCACTAAATGAAATGTCTATTCTTGAAATTAAAGAATTAGTTGACGCAATGAAGGAGGCATATGGTGTTGACCCATCAGCTGTTGCTGTTGCTGGTCCTGCAGTAGCTGCTGTAGAAGAAGGCCCATCAAAAGTTAATGTTGTATTAACTGCTGCTGGAGCTAACAAAATTGCTGTTATTAAATTAGTTAGAGATTTAACTGGTTTAGGATTAAAAGAAGCTAAAGACATTGCTGACAATGGTGGAAATGTTAAAGAAGGCATCGACAAAGAAGAAGCTGAAAAAATTAAAGTTCAATTTGAAGAAGCTGGAGCTACTGTTGAATTAAAGTAATTAATTTGTAGACATTTGAATTATAAGAAATCTATTTATAGGTTTCTTTTTTTTCTGACTTATGTTATAATTTAAACATAGAGAGGAGAGAAAAAATGAAAAAACAAAATATTTTAATAATAGGTTTGATATTATTAGCGGTTATCTCATTTGGTATATTTATATTAGTATCTGGAAAGGGAAATACAGGTAGCCTTGAAACGACTAAAGATATTATTAAAATGATTAATACAATAGATAAAGATAATAAAAATATTTTACCAGAACTTGAAACGATGAAAGTAGATGTAAAGAATATTGATGAAGTTACTAGTTATACTGGTTTGAAAACAAATAATGACATTGAATCAATTGTTGTATCAGTACCAATGATGACATCACAAGCTTATTCAGTGGCTGTTGTTAAGGTTAAAGATACTGCCAATGTTGAAAAAATTAAGCAAGAAATGTTAGATAATATTGATATGAGACGTTGGATTTGTGTTTCTGCAGAACAATTATATATTACTAATAGTGGTAATGTAATATTCTCTGTAATGGCTGATAAAGATGTTGCTAAAGCAGTATATAATGATTTTAAGAAATATGTAAATAATAATATTGGAAAAGAATTAGAAAAATCAAATAACGAAGAAAATATAGAACTTCCACCAGAAATGCCAGCAGAAGAATAATGAAGCACCTTTTAAGGTGCCTTTTTAAAAGGAGGATAAAATGTTATTTACTAGTATTAGTTTTTTATATTATTTTTTACCAGCGTTAATAATTATATATTTTATAACATCTAAAAAATATAAAAATATTATTTTATTAATTGCTTCTTTATTGTTTTATTTTTATGGTGAACCTAAGTATGTTTTTTTAATGATATTAGAAATTATTATTGCTTATATAGGTGCTATTTTAATTGATAAATATAAAAATCAAAGTAAAAATATATTAATAATAA
>CAKPIH010000018.1 GCA_934162325.1 uncultured Bacilli bacterium | reverse complement strand
AAGAGAAATTTATCCATAATAAAAATGGGTAACACCTATCGTCAAAGGTGTTCTCTCCATAATTTTGTTATAGAGCACCCCCCTGAAGGGTGCTCATTTTTTTATCTATGGTTACGACTATCTATTAAGTATAGTGTAACTAAAGTAAGCCATATTATTAGTATGACTTCATTCACTTACTAAAACCCCCATTTCTGTTTGTTTTTTCAGCATAGCATCACTCCTTCCTTAAATACTTAAAAAAGGAGAGAACAACCCTTATCGGTGTTACCTAGATAATTGTACTATAATTACACCTAATAGTCAATATAATATGGCTATTATTTTTATTTTATATATACATACAATTGTTTATAATAGAGACTATTATATAAGCTCTATTATACCACGTAAAACTTAAGTTTACTTAAGATTGAAGTGGATAAAGAAAAAGAACTTATTTAAGTAAGTCCTTTCTTGATAAATTAAGTTTACCCTTCTTATCATATCCAGTAGCAATAGCAATAACTTCATCTCCTACTTTAAATAAATCGCTAGGTTTATCAACTCTCTTAGTATCTAATTGAGATACATGAATAAGTCCTTCACATCCAGGCCATAATTCAACAAAGATACCAAAATCTTGAATAGATACAACTCTGCAAGTATAAGTCTTACCAATCTCTACTTCTCTAGCAATATCTTTAATCCTATCAGCAGTTCTATTAATAACATCCCTATCAGTATGATAAATAATAACTCTACCATCATCTTCAAGATCAACTTTAACAGCATTAATATCATTAACAGTATTAACATTACTACATTCCAATATAATCTTCGTAATCATTTCTCCGCCACGACCAATAACATCTTTAATCTTATCCGGATTAATCATAAATACCTCAGTCTTAGGAGCATACTTAGATACATCTTCTCTAGGTTTATCTATTTGTTTCTCAATAACATCTAATATCTCAAATCTAGCCTTCTTAGCTTGTGCTAAAGCTTCTTTTAATATTTCTCTATTAATACCATCAATCTTAATATCCATTTGAAGAGCAGTAATACCATCACGAGTTCCCGCTACCTTAAAGTCCATATCCCCAAGATGATCTTCCATACCTTGAATATCAGTAAGAATAGTATAATCATCTTCATGAGTAATAAGACCCATAGCAATACCCGCTACCGGTTTCTTAATAGGAACACCCGCAGCCATAAGAGCCATCGTACCAGCACAAATAGTAGCCTGACTACTAGAACCATTACTCTCAAGTATTTCACTAACAACTCTTATCGTATAAGGAAACTCTTCTTCACTAGGAATAACATAAGAAAGTGCTCTCTCTCCTAATGCCCCATGACCAATCTCTCTTCTACCAGGAGCCCCATATCTACCAGTTTCACCTACTGAGAATGGTGGAAAATTATAATGAAGCATAAATCTCTTAGCATCTTCAATTCCAAGACCATCAAGAATTTGATGTTCTCCAAGTGCTCCAAGTGTAACAGTAGCTAAACTTTGTGTTTGTCCTCTAGTAAATAAAGCACTACCATGACATCTAGGTAACAAATCAATATCTGTAGATAATGGTCTAATCTCATCCATTTTTCTACCATCTGCTCTAGTCTTCTCTTTAACAACAATATTTCTAAATAATTCATACTCAATACCATGGAATATTAAAGCCACCTTAGTAAGTAATTCTTTTAATTCCTCAGGCTTCATAGTATCTTCATTTTCACTCTTATACTTTTCTATTACTTCTTCTTCTAAGTTATCAATAGCACTATATTTTTCTAACTTATCTTTAATTCTAAGAGCCTTATCAAGTCTATCTCTAACAATACTATCTACTTCACTTCTAAGTTCATCAGTTATTTCTAACTTCTCATATTCCATCTTTTCTACGCCAAGAGCCTTAATAACTTCTTCCTCAAAAGCAATTAACTTCTTAATAGCCTCATGTCCAAACATTAATGCCTCAAGCATATCATCTTCCGAAGCCTCTCTAGCCCCAGCTTCAACCATGTTAATAGCGTCCTTTGTTCCCGCTACTGTAAGATCAATATCAGATTTCTCACTTTGTTCTACAGTAGGATTAATAACAAATTCACCATCTACTCTACCAACTTTAACAGCCGCTACTGGGCCATTAAAAGGTATCTTACTAATACAAGTAGCAAGTGAAGAACCAAATAAAGCCGTAAGTTCAGGTGAATTATCTTGATCTACTGATAACACTGTATTAACAATTTGTACTTCATTCTTAAAATCCTCAGGAAATAAAGGTCTAAGAGGTCTATCAATCATACGAGCCGCAAGTGTCGCAGCATCAGTAGGTCTACCCTCTCTCTTAATAAATCCTCCAGGTATCTTACCTACAGAATATAACTTTTCTTGGTATAAAACCATAAGTGGAAAGAAATCAGATAATAGATTAGCACTCTTACTAACAACAGCAGTACTTAGTACTACAGTATCCCCATATCTAACAAGAACAGCCCCATCAGCTTGTTTAGCAACTTGTCCATGTTCTACTACTATCTTTCTTCCATAAAAATCTAACTCAAATACTTTCTTATCCATATCATCTACCTCCAATTTCAGTTATCTTTTTAAAATTAAAGACACTCAAAAAAGAGTGCCTACTTTTATTAATTATTTTCTTAATCCTAATTTTGCAACTACATCTCTGTATCTCTTAACATCAGTCTTAACAAGATAGTTTAATAAACTTCTTCTCTTACCAACTTTAATTAAAAGTCCTCTCTTAGAAGCCTTATCTTGTTTATTATTCTTAAGATGTTCAGTTAAAGCATTAATCTCATTAGTAAGAATAGCTATTTGTACTTCAGGAGATCCTGTATCTTTACTATCTCTAGCAAATTCTTTAATGATTTGTGCTTTCTTATCTTTATTTAAAGCCATTATATTTTCCTCCTTATCTTATTTTCACCTTTAACCTAGTTATGGTAAGAGGTACCAATAACAAAGTTCAAGGAACATATTAATAATACACTATATTTTACGATTTGTAAATAGTTTTTATGAATTTTCTCATCTATTCATTATTTTTCTTAAATCATTTAACTATCTATTTACCTTTTCCACTCTCAATATCTGATAAATATAAAGAAAACTTTTTATTAATTACTTTCATAACATTATCATCATATTTCATAGGTAATACTACTTCATAATAGTATTCTCTAAGTATATCATCTGAAATATTATATCTAGAAATAACTTCATCTAAACCATCTAAATTAATAAGAAATTTATTATACTCTTCTTCATTATATGGAGGAATATTATTTTTTTGTCTATATAATTCCTTATTAATACATTTAAATCTTATTCCCATTCGTTTAAGATTAATATATTCTCCTAGTAACAAATCACATCCATTACTAAGAAGCAAAGCACCTACTGCTCTTGTCTTAGTTCTATCTAATACGACTTCATTAGTTTGACTATTATATCTATATAACTCTCCACTATTTTTTAATTCCCTTTGAATACTTAATTCTTCTATCATTTTAGGACTACTAATTGAAGTAACAGAACTTTCCATATCATTAGTATAACCAACCTTAATATAATGTTTATTTCCATTAACATCAATTTCTTTTAAAGTATTAAAATCAGCCTCAGTAGTTTCTGAAGTAACAGAATCAACAAAAGAAGAAGCAATATAACTATCACCATTAACATCCATAACAAATAATGTTTTAGTGTTTCCAAAAGTATTAAGTTCTCTACCTGATATTAAAGAGCAAGATAAGTATTGTTTACTATACTGATTATCATGATAATTTGAGTCTCCCTTTACACCAGGCTCTAAATAACTAGCATGAATTACTGTCATAAAGTCTTCTCCATTAGTAATATTATCATAATTAGTAATATCTCTTTCCCATAACCTAACAGAATAGTCTCTGCACTTCTCTTCTAACTCAAATATTTCTTTTAAATCTTTTTCAAACTCTAATCCTACTAGTGAAGCATCATCTTTATATTTACCATACTTAAAACAATACTCTACATTATCACTACTAGTTAAATCATTTAGTATTCTATTATAAATACCATATAAATCAGAATATTTATTCTTAAATTCTTTTAATTTCTTATAAGCATCTATATAAATACCATTATTAACTTCCATATCAATAAGCATAGCAAGTTCTTTCTCTAACTCTGTAATATAACCTCTTACACTAGAATTAATTAAACCATAATCAGTAATATAACTAAATTTTCTCATAACACACTCCCATCTAAATAAACATATCATTATTTTAACTCTTTCAATTTGTCAGTATTTACGACAAGTTAAAATTATATCAAGTTTTCCATCATTCAAATTATAATAATCTACTTAATTAACCATCTCTTTCAGTTGTTGCATTTTTTTATAGCAACTGAAATTTATTTTTTTATCTTTGAACTGTTGCATTTTTTATAGCAGTTGAATTACATTCTCACTCAGTAGTTATTTCAAATTTTTACACATACAACCAAAAGCTTTATTTCAAAGACTTAATGGCTTTGAAATACCCTACAAGACCTTAGACTTGTAGGGCATAACATATTAATCTTTCTTAATACCTAAATATTCATAAGTCTTATCAGTAACAACTCTACCTCTAGCAGTTCTCTTTAAATAACCCTGTTGTAATAAATAAGGCTCATATACATCTTCAATAGTAGAAGCCTCTTCTCCAATTGAAGAAGCAAGAGCCTCAAGTCCTACAGGTCCCCCATTAAATCTTTCTACAATAGCCAATAATAAATTATAATCAGTATCATCTAAACCAGTCTTATCTACTTTTAATCTATCTAAAGAATTATCAAGAATCTCTTTATTAATAATACCATCACCATATACCAAAGCAAAATCCCTAACTCTCTTAAATAACCTATTAGCAATTCTCGGAGTACCCCTACTTCTCTTAGCAAGTTCTCTAGCAGCATCATCCGTAATAGGAGTATCAAGTACTCTAGAAGTTCTCTTAATAATCTGATATAGTTCATCTTCAGTATAAAAATTAAGTTTAGAAATAATACCAAATCTATCTCTTAAAGGACTAGATAAATCTCCCGCTCTAGTAGTAGCTCCTACTAAAGTAAAATGTGGTAAATTAATCTTAATATTTCTAGATGACCCCTCACTACCTACTATTATATCTAAGTAAAAATCTTCCATTGCTGGATATAAAATCTCTTCAATATATCTAGGAATTCTATGAATCTCATCAATAAATAAAACATCCCCTTCTTCTAAAGTAGATAGTATTGCCGCTAAGTCCCCACTTTTCTCAATCGAAGGCCCACTAGCAGTCTTAATATTAGTACCAAGTTCATTAGCAATAATATAAGCAAGAGTAGTCTTACCAAGACCAGGAGGACCATATAATAAAATATGATCTAAAGTCTCTCCTCTCATAACTGAAGACTTAATAAATACCCCTAAATTCTCTTTAATCTCACTTTGACCAACATACTCATCTAAAGATACCGGTCTAATAGTCATATCTTTATCCTCTTTAAATTCTTCACTACTCATTATTCTATCATTCATCTATTCCCCCTCCTTGTATATAGTATTATATAAATCTTTAGTCCCCTTTTCTTCCATATCTAATTCAATTTTAGGTAAATCATCCTTACTACCAAGCCCAAAATAATCCAAAAACTCATCAGTAGTCTTATATAAAGTAGGTCTCCCAATAGTATCAGCCTTACCACACTCTTTAATAAGTCCTTTAGCTAGTAATCTTCTCATAACATAAGCCGAATCCACTCCTCGTAAAGAATCAACATTCCCCCTCGTAATAGGTTCATTGTAGGCAATAATAGCAAGTGTCTCTAAAGCCGATTGTGATAAACAATTCGAAGTAGGTTCTTCAAGTAACTTCTGATAATACTCCTTATGCTCTTCTCTAGTCGTAAGTTTAATCGTATTACCTAAAAAATTAATTCTAAGACCTCTCTTATTATCATCATAATAATTTTTCAAACTAAGAACAATCCTCTTAGCCTCTTCTTCATCAATTTCTAATATTCTCTCAATATCTTTCAAAGTAATACCAAGATCACCTTGAACATATAAAAGTCCTTCTACTACACTTTCCATCTTAATTCCTCAATTCTATTAATATCTTATCAAAATTCTTATCTTGATTAATAACAACATCTTTCTCTTTAACCATTTCTAATATTGATAAAAAAGTAACAACCACTATTGGTCTATTATACTCTTCAAATAAATCATCTAAATAAGCTTTCTTCTTAGTCATAAGAATCTTCTTAATATTATTCTTTCTCTCTCTAACCGAATATTCCCTTTTAGTAACAGTAGTCTCTAAAGGCTTATCAAGTTCTTTTCTCTCTAAAAATTTCTTAAAAGCCTCAAGTAAATTATCAATCGTATCTTCTCCACTAAGAACACTCTCAGTATAATTACTAACCTTCTCTGGAGCCTTAATATATATCTTCTTTCTTTCTTCTTCTAATTCTTTAAATACTGGTGTCATCTCTTTATATTTCTTATATTCAAGTAACTTATTAATAAGATTCTCTCTCGTAATTTCTTCATCTTCTTCACTACTATCATCCTCTTTCTTATTACTAGGAAGTAATAGTTTAGACTTCAAATACATAAGTTCTGCAGCCATAACTAAATAAGAAGAAGAAATATTAATATTAAGATTCTCTTCATGATTAATATAATCTAAATATTTATCCGTTATCTCTTCTACTTTAATATCAAAAATATCTATATTAGACTCCTTTACCAAATGTAAAAGCAAATCCAAAGGCCCTTCAAAATTATCTATTGATATATAATCCATATATCCACCATCCTACCTAATTATATCATGTATTTAACCATTAGTAAATAAAGAATTACTCCCAAAACTATTGCTTTTATATAAAATATATAGTATTATATATAAGGTTGTAAAAAATATTGTTATTTTTGTAACCAAATAAGTTACATATTTTAACAAAAAATAGTAGTATAATAGAATTAGCAGGAGGAATTTATAATGGAACCAAAGTCTTATATTATACCAGACGATATTTTTGAAGAAGTAAATGCAGTAACTCATGAACTAATTAGGTATGAAAATCCTAATAACTTAAATTGGATGCCAGCATACCAAGATGTTCTAAATCAAATGGGCAAAGGAGATCAATATCTAAATCATCGTTTACTTACCTTTGTAGTAAGAAGAATAAGTGAACTTGGTTACGATATCAATGATCACCCATTTAAACTTACTAGATATAGATAAAGACAGGACTTTAAGTCTTGTCTTTATTATTTTATATAGTCTTTATTTTAGATTTATATTCTAACTCACATATCTGGGGTCTAATCTTGTGCATTAATTTGCAAAACTCTATCTCATTCCATATTCTAGTAGTAGTCCCCTCATCTTTATAAAATAATAACAGATCACTATAAGAATATTCATATAAATAATCTATATTAAACTGAGACACAGGATTGCCTTTATAGTTAGCATTATCATTAATAATATTCCATTCCCAAGCATTTAAGTATTCACTATACATCACATTATCATACCAAAAATCCATAACTAGCTTTTGTTTTTCTTCTAGTGACCAATTAGAATTTTTTAATATATAATACCTAATATCAAATGCTCCTACTCCATGTGCTTGTTTAGTACTCATTATATAGAATAATCTTTGAAAATAATTATCTATCTTAATTTCTGAATAACGAGTAGTGCCTAGTTTATTCATAGCTTCATTTACTGCAAATGCTTTTTGCTCTTCAGTTAGTTTTAGGTTAGGATTAAATAAACTCATTAATAAAAAAGAATTTCCCCCGTTTGAAGCACCATCTAAAACAATTCTAGCTATATCAGTATTAGAATAAATAGTATTAATTAAATCTTGATAAATGTTTGAGTCGACATTTTCATAGTCGAGTAATATAAGTTCTGCTATTGAAAGTCCTTTAACTATATCTCTCTCCCCAAACTTATCTTTTACTACTTGAATTGCTTCTCTTAATACTTCTTTATTATTTCTAATTATAGACCATACTTCTTTATAATCTCCTATTCTAGGATATACATAAATAGAATTATATAATTCATTATCTATCATATCAATATTAACCATATGAAACCTCCTCTTGGTATTACTTATTGTATCAAATATTAGGTTAAAAGTCACTATAAATTGCATTGATTTTTGGATTCATTTTTATATTTTTTCTTCTTTAGTTTATTTAGAATGGTAATAATTAATTTTATTACTTCTACTTTTAAACGTAGCGAATTCGCCCCCTTTAAAATTATCATTATGTATACTTTTCTATAAGCCCAAATAAGAAATTACTTTTTTACTTCTCATTCATGTTTGTATCGATATTTTAGATTCCTCTGGATTTGCATATCTTGCTAAATCTGTTAGAAATATAAATTCTTTATTATCTATAGTTATTACTTTAATTTTATTATCATTAACTTCTAATTCTGATTTTATTATTGCTTGTTCCATTAAAACCTCCTGACATAATTTTAAGATTCGTTTTTTCTATAACTATTTTATCATATTCCAAAGTATATTAAAACTCGAACTAATCAAAAAAATTGAAAAGTTCGAGTATCAATTAATCTGGTGCCATAACGGTGAATTGAACACCGATTAAAGCCTTACCATGGCCTCGTAATACCATTATACTATTATGGCAGAGAATTAATATCCTATTTAAAGAATATTAATTTTATAAATACAACCAATGCAAGTATTACCCTATAAAAGGCAAATACTGAAAAGTCATGTTTCTTAATGTAATTAAGTAAAAATTTAATAGCAATAATACCCATAGCAAATGAAGATATAATACCTACAATTACCTCTTTAGTTAAAGCAAGGTCTGTTACTTTAAGTACTGTAGCACCACATATTACTGGTACTGATAATAAGAATGTAAATTTAGTTATTGCTTCTTTAGATATACCTTGAAGTCTACCAGCTAATATAGTTGTACCACTTCTAGAAAAACCTGGTATAACTGCAAAAGCCTGAGATATACCAATAATAATAGCTTCTTTTAAAGTAATATCTTCAAATTTCTTTTCTTTTTTATAATGATGAGTAGCCCATTTATCGCCAAGATAAATAAGCATACCCATTATAGCAAGAGCAGAAGCTATAAGCCAAATATTATTTCTAATTACATTTTCAATTACATCATCAAGTAAGAATCCTACAATAGCAGCTGGAATAGTAGCCACTACTAAATACCAGAACATCTTTCCATTAGTAGTTTTCTTCTTATTTTTTATATCTTTAATGGCTCCAATAAATAAATTCCACCAATCCTTAAAGAAGATCACTAGTACCGCCATCATAGTACCAAAGTGAAGAGCAACATCAAATGCAAGTGATGATTCTTCCCAACCAAATAAATAAGGAAAAATAATCAAATGAGCAGATGATGAGATTGGTAAAAACTCCGCAACTCCCTGAATAATTCCAAGAATTATCGCCTTAAATATTGTCATAAAACACTCCTATTAATTATTTTCTTTTAATAATTCAATAGCCTTTTGCATAGCTAAATCATACTTAACAACTTCTAAAGATCCAAGTTCTTTCATGATATCTTCTTCAGTCATCTTATACATATCAGCCATCTTTTTAACTTCATCTTTAGCATCTTTATCAGAAATAGTAATTTCTTCGGCTTTTACAATAGCTTCAAGTAAGTATCTATATGCTACTCTCTTTTCAGCTTCTTTCTTCATATCTTTCATGATATCTTCTTTTTTAGTACCAGAGTAAGCAAAATATAATTCTTCAGTAACTCCTTGCATCTTAAGTCTTTCGATAAAGTTCTTATACATTCTGTTAGCTTCATCATCAATTATTTCTTCATCGATTTCAACTTTCATATTCTTTGATGCTTTTTCAAGTAAGTCTTCAATAAATTTATTGTCAGCTTCTCTTTCTTTTTGAGCCTTAATTTCTTCTTCAACTACTTTTTCTAATTCTTCTTTATTAGATACACCTTCCATATCTAAATCTTTAAAAAATTCTTCATCTAAATCAGGAATAACTCTCTTTTTAATATCATGAACAGTAACATTAAATACTACTTTTTGTCCTGCTAATTCTTTAGCCATATAATCTTCTGGGAAAGTAAGTTCGATATCTTTAGATTCTTCTCTCTTCATTCCTACTACTCCTTCTTCAAATCCAGGAATAAATGAATGACTACCAAGCTCTAATGAATATCCTTCAGCACTTCCACCTTCAAATTCTTCATTATCTTTAAAGCCTTTAAAATCAATAACAACAGTATCTCCTTCTTCAGCTTTACCATCTTTAGATACAAGTTCAGCATATCTATCTAGGATATGACCAACTTCATGATCAACTTCTTCTTTAGTAACTTTAACTTTATCTTTTTTAACTTTTAATCCTTTATATTCCCCAAGAGTTACTTCAGGATCTAAAATAAATGTCATATTAACTTCAAATCCTTCATCATCAGCTTTTACTATTTCAAGTTTAGGTTCTACTACTGGAATTAATTTTTCAGTAATAATAACTTCACCATATTTCTTTTGTACTAAGTCTTCCATAGCCTCACTAATAATGTCTCCAGTACCATATTTCTTTTCAAAAACATTTCTAGGTACTTTTCCTTCTCTAAAGCCATCAATTTTAACTTTTTTAACTAATTTATTGAAAGCTTTATCTTTAGCCTCTTTCCATTCTTCTCCATTTACTTTATAGTTAACTTGTTTTTTCATATATATTACCTCCTAACAAATTGCAACTATTTCTACTTCATATTCTCCATTAGGAGATGCTACTTTTTTAATTTCTCCTACTTTACCATTCATAATAGCTTTAGCTATAGGGCTTTCATTAGAAATCTTATTATTAGATGGATCTGCTTCTTTAGAGCCTACAATCCTATACTCTTCTATTTCATCATCATCTACATATTTAATCTTAACAGTAGTACCAAGAGATACTTTATCAGTCTCTCCCTTCTCTATGATATGAACATTTTCCATAATCTTTTCTAATTCTTGTATTCTACCTTCTACTTGTGCTTGTTCTGCTCTAGCAGCATCATAGTCGGCATTCTCAGATAAATCCCCAAGTGCTCTAGCTTCTTTTAAAGCCTTAATTACTTCAGGTCTTTTAACATTTTTTAATTCATTTAATTCTTCTTCTAACTCAAGAAAACCTTCATCAGTTAGATAAACTTTATTATCTTTCATTTTATTTATCACCTCAATTAATTTTTTGTTTTCATTACAATTCACAATTGTACTAGATTTTAATCTTTTTGTCAATAGTTTTTCATGCTTTATATTATATTCTAATACTAACTAATTTTTACCCTTATCATATCATTTTTATATACTTTTTTATCTAATTTAAACCTAAGTATTTCTTCAGGATGTCTAGCAGCTTCAACTACTTCATTTTCTTCATTATATATATCTGGCATTATAAAAGAAAATGTCTCTATATTAGGTCCAAATACCTCTACTTCTATACCCTTTTCAAAATAATTTCTCTCAGTAATAGTAACCATCTTATTTTCTTCATCATAATCAAGTACAATACCTAAAAAATCTTGATTAGAAGCCTCATTTCTACCTAAATAATATTGTTCATTTACCAAAGGTAACTTATCCCAAAACTGAACTACAGCTTCTCTATTAGCAACACGCTCTAATACTTTAGTATAATAATCTAATTTATCCTCAGTTAATTTATTAGCATAATAATCATCTATTATTCCTCTATAAGTATTAATAACCGTAGCAACATAATAATTACTTCTCATTCTGCCTTCTACCTTTAAGCTAACAATACCAATATCTATCATTTCTTTAATCTTCCTAGCCATCATCAAATCTTTAGAAGATGCTGTAAATAAAGTATCACTCTTTATCTCATTATTATCTTTATCAAATAAAGGCATTTCCCATCTACATATTTGAGCACAACCACCCCTATTAGCATCTCTATTAGTAAAATAATTAGATAAAACACATCTACCAGAATAAGAAGAACACATAGCACCATGAACAAAACATTCTATTTCCATACCAGTTCTATCTATTATTTCCTTTATCTCATCTTTAGATAACTCTCTAGCAAGAACTACTCTAGAAGCCCCCTCTTTCTTCCAAAAATCTACTGCTTCATAATTTAAAGTAGAAGCTTGCGTAGATATATGTATTTCCAAATCAATATTATTTTCTTTTATAACATCTATAACTAATGGATCACTAACTATAATAGCATCTACTTTAGCCTTAGATAATTCTTTTAAATATTCTATAATACCATTAATATCCTCATTATGAAAAACAATATTAACAGTTACATAAACTCTCTTACCAAGATTATGAGCATAACTACATGCTTCATTAATTTCTTCAATACTAAAGTTTTTAGCATTAGCTCTAAGAGAAAAATCTCTTCCCCCGATATAGCAGGCATCTGCTCCATAAAGATAAGCAAACTTCAATTTCTCTAAGTTACCAGCAGGAGCAAGTAATTCTATCTTATTCATTATTACCACCCCTTAATTTATATATTGTCTTCTTATCAAAGAATCCTGTATAAGTATTATCCATATGTTCTTTATTTAAATATTTATCAATAATATCCATATCATTATTATAAGATAAATCAATAATTAAATTATCTATATCACTTAACTTATCAATTTCATTAATCATATTAACTAAAGGACTATATATAATAGTACCAAAATTATGTTCTATAACCATATATTTCATATTATCATTATATATATAATATCTATCACTATTATTTTCTTTATCAATATATTTAAAATAATTAGTAATAAGACTTCTTCTCGAATAAAAGATAGGTAAATACCCATATACCATATAAAATATATTCATACCAGTATTACTTTTAATATCTAATACTTCATTATAAGTAATATCATTAGTTACTATACTACCAGTAATACCCCTCTTCTTATAAAATAAATGACTATTAGTACTAGCATTTAAATGCTCCATACTTAGTATTAATTCTTTATTAACATTCATCTTCTTTATAATATTAAATACCCCTAAGTCATAAAAAATAATACCATCAATATTAGAATCATTAATTTTATTAATAACCTCTCTTACCATATCTAAATCACTATTATGAATCATCTTATTTATGATAACATATACCTTTTTATCAGTATTATTCTTAATACCTATAATACTATCTATATCTAATTCTAAAGGATATATCGATAAAGATTTAACTCCTAATATAATACCTTTAATATTTTTATTTAATATTTTATTTATTTCTTCCATCTTACCAGGAATAACTACTAAATTACTCATAATCACTTCTCCTTTTAGATATAGCTATTTTATCTCCTACTGGAATATATTCTGTATCAAACTCATCATTATTATCAAGAAAAGAAATAAAATCCTTAATCTTATTAACAATACCCCTTTGATTTTTAGTCTTAACTAAATCTGAATCTTCAACTAAACCATGAAAAGATAAATTATCCGTAATAATAGTTCCCCCTTTAACTAAATTATTCTTATATTTTTCAAAAAAGAAAGTATTCTTACCCTTCGCAGCATCAATAAATATCAAATCATACATACCTGTAATATCAGTATCTACAGCATCACCATAAATAATATTAATTTGCTTATCTAAATTATACTTCTTTATATTAGATACTGCCAAATCATATCTATCCTTATCTCTTTCAATAGTAGTTATTCTAATATCACTATTAATACTAGCCATCATAATAGATGAATACCCAATAGCGGACCCTATTTCAAGTATATTCTTAATATTATTCTCTTTAATATAATTAATTAAATATAATATACCATCTTTTTGCATTATTGGTATATTATTTATTTTAGCATATTCTTCTAATTCTTTCATATTACACCTTTTTCTAAAATATATTATATATTAAATATTACTATTTATCAATAACTTAATTAAAAGAAGAATATTAATTATTCCCCTTTATTTTATTTTTAATTTTAACACCACTCGCATGATTCTTTGGAAATTTATTATAATGTTCTTCACTATTTAAACCATATTTAATACCCATTTCATCAGTATATTGAAGTAATGTTCCTTCAATAATAAATCTCTTATATTTCTTTACAAACCAATGATCATCAACAACAATAGTTTTAATATCCTTTTGACCAACTCTAACTTCCCCAGTAACATAATAAGATTCCAATCTAGAATTTCTAATATGCAAAAATTTAATAAGTGGTTCATCTTCTGTATAAAGACAAAGTCCATATTCATCAGAATAAAAAACATTATATATATATTCATCATCATTTACATCTGTTATTTCAACATAATCACAATATTTAATATCTTTTATTCCATAGTTATCAAGTGTATAACCCATAATATTATCTCCTCTCAAAAGTACAAGTATTATAGCAAAAATACTTATTTTTGTCAAACAAGCAAAAATCTCCTACCACTTTAAGTATATTGATAAATAATTTTTTTAAACTACATTTTATCTAAATCTTCCACTTTATATGTATAATATCCTCATATTCATAACCAATGCCAATACTTCATTCCATTATTTGACATTCATCTTTATTTGTAGTACAATACTAAATATCTTTAGAAAGAGGAGAAATTATAATGAAATTAGAAAGAAACAAAAACAGCTACCAAGTAATGAATAAAAGTATTGATGAAATAAATAAAGATTTAGAAACCATAAATATAAGTATTGGTATATTAAATTTTAATCAAAAATTACTACATTTAACAGCGGCATGTTGGCTTACTGCAAGTGCATTAAATACCATGCTTTATGTTAAAAACAATAAAATGTCTAACTGCATACTTGCTCTTATATTTGTTTCACTTGTCTTTATAAATATTAGAAAAGCTAAAAAGTATGATCATGAAATAGATAGTTTATATGAAGAAAAAGATTTACTTAATGAAGTCAAAGAAGCAAAGAAAAAAGAATTAACAAGATAGAAGATAATAATCTATCTTGTTATTTTTATACCCCTATATCTCCTCTTAATTTTTTAATTATACATTTTCTAATAAAATCAACTGGTATAATAGATATAGATATTAAGAATATAATAATTAATTCTTTAATATTAATAATCGTTGTACCAAAAATATTAATACCAGAATAAACAATAAATCCTTGTATCAATATAATAAATATAACAATAAAAATAAATGGTTTATTTTCTAAAATATGATTAAATATATTTAATCTATGAGTACGAGTATTAAATAAATTATTAACCGCTAGAAAGATAAACAAAGTAAAGAAAGCCGTCATAAAGTGTTCCTTATTAACAAACATATTCCCAATAATTGGTAACTTTAAAAACAATATAGATACTCCAAGTAAATATATACTAGATACAACAATTTCATTAAGCATATATCTATTAATAATAGATTCATCTCTCTTCTTAGGTACTTCCATCATATATTCTTTTTTAGGCACTTCATAAGAAAAAGCAAGACCCGCTAATGTATCCATAACCATATTAATCCATAACATTTGAATAACAGTAATAGGACTAGGTACCCCTATAAAAGGACCAATAAGAGCTAAACTAGTCGCAGCTAAATTAATAGTAAGCTGAAAAATAATAAATTTTCTTATATTCTTAAAAATAGTTCTACCATATAAGATAGCCTTAGATATTGATAAAATATTATCATCAGTAATAACAATATCCGAAGCCTCTTTAGCTACTTCAGTTCCACTACCCATAGCAAATGATACATCAGCCTTCTTTAGAGCAATAGAATCATTTACTCCGTCCCCTGTCATACCAGTAACTAAGTTTAACTCTTTAGCAAGAGTAACAAGTCTTCTTTTATCTTCAGGTAATGCTCTAGCTACTACTCTTAATCTTGGTATTAATTTTTTTACTTCTTCATTACTTAATTTATTAAGTTCATTTGAAGTAATAGAAGCATCCCTATCATTATCAATAATACCAACTTCTTTAGCAATAGATACGCCAGTAGATAAAGAGTCTCCTGTTACCATAACAATATTAATACCAGCATTTTTAATTAATTTTACAGAGTCTACTGCTTCTTCTCTAATTTCATCTTTAATAAAGATAATACCAACTAATATATTTCTTCTAATACTATCTACTGGATAAATACTTTCAGATATTGATAAAGCAATTGCTCTAAGACCATTATTCGTCTCATTACTAATATAATTATTTAATCTATCTTTATCTAATACCTTTACTTTACCATTTTCATCTAAGTAATTAGAAGTATATTTAAGTACCTTATCAGGAGCCCCTTTAATTAATTTAATCTTTTTATTATCCTTTTCTATTATACTAGTAGAATACTTATTCTTACTATTAAATAATACCCTATCAATAATCTTAATTTCATCATCTTTATATTTACTAGCAAATCTAAGTAATGCCTTATCAGTAATATTACCTCCTATTACATTACCAGAAGACTTATCATATTCACTTTCATTATTATAGATAAGAGAATCTTCTAATATTCTTTGATAAGTATCACTAAGTTCTAACTTAGAATTATATTCATTTAAATTACCTAGTAATACTTTTACTACTTCCATCTTTCCTTTAGTAATAGTACCTGTCTTATCAGTAAATAAAATATTAAGTGAACCTGCCGTTTCAATACCAACCATTTTTCTAACTAAAACATTATCTTTAAGCATCTTCTTACTATTCGTAGATAACACTAAAGTAATCATCATTGGTAATCCTTCCGGTACTGACATTACCAGTACAGATACTGCTAGGGTCATAGCCTCTAATAAATAACCAATAAAAGTATTAAAAGATATATTACTTATAATAGCAAAATTAAAATTATTTAAAATAAATATCTTAGAAAATAAATATGATATAGCTATCATAGTAGCGGCAACATAACCTATTCTACTAATAATCTTTGCTAAATTAGTAAGTCTTATTTTTAATGGTGAATCCTCTTCTTTTTCAACTAAAGACTTAGCCATCTTACCATACAAAGTATCCATACCTACTTTAGTAACTACCCCACTAGCGGCTCCATCATATATTGTAGTACCACGATATATTTTATTAATATCCATTGGTTTATTAATATCGTTTACCCTCTCTTTATATACCTCTTTAGCCTCACCATTTAAAGATGATTCATCTACTGATAACTTACCACTAATAATAGTAATATCCGCAGGTACTTTATCACCACTACTAAGAAGTACAATATCACCAACAACAATATCATCAATAGGTATCTCAGTAATATTACCATTTCTTTTTACCTTAATATTAATTTTACTAGACTCTTCTTGCATTCTTTGAAAAGCCTTATTTGAACCATATTCACTAACCGCTGATATTAATGATGCTACTAATATAGCTACTACTATACCTATTGTTTCAAAGTAATCAAAATCTTTAAATAAAAATATTACTTTAATAAATAAAGCTATTAATAATATTTTAATAATAGGGTCACCTAAAGTTTCTATAAACAAACTAATAAATGTACTTTTATTTTTACCATCAATACTATTACTACCATATTTATTTCTCGATTCATTTACTTCCTTATTAGTTAAACCATTACTATTTAGCATAAGATTCCTCCTATGTTAAATAGTACTAACTATCAAATTAATTTAGACTAAATATAAATAGACAAAAAAAGACTATTTCTAGTCTAATACTTTATCTTTATAATCTGATACCGGCTTATAACTAAGACGATGATATTTAGTAATACCATATTCTTTAATAGCGGCAATATGTTTCTTAGTACCATATCCTTTATTATGAGCCAAATCATACATTGGATATACCTTATCTAAATCATACATCATTTTATCTCTAGTAACTTTAGCAATTACTGAAGCAGCCGCTATAGAAATCGATTTAGCATCTCCCTTAATAATACTAGTAGTAGGAACATCTATATCTAAAGGCATAGCATCTATTAAGACATGATCTAATTTAATACCAGCATTTCTTATTGCTTCCTTCATAGCAATCTTCGTAGCTTCATAAATATTAACTTCATCTATTATCTTTTCATCAATAATACCTATTCCAATAGCGGTAGCCTTTTCTTTAATTATTTTATAATATTCATCTCTTTTTTTCTCAGATAATTTCTTTGAATCAGTAAGTCCTTCTAAAACAAAGTATTTAGGAAGAACTACGCAGGCTGCTACTACACTGCCTATTAATGGTCCTCTACCAACTTCATCTACTCCCCCTATATATTCTAATCCTTTAGCATATAATTCTTTTTCATACTTATATAAATCTTCCATCTTCTACTTCCATTTCTTAATAATATTATTTACTCTATTTTGTCTTTCAAAATTACCCATTCCATTAATATTCTTTTGTAAATTATCTGCTCTCATACCAGGAGTCAAATAATCATTATTAGTATGAGAAGTTTCAGTATTATCTTTTCTACCAAACATTCTATTCATAAACTTTCTTTCTCTTTCCCTACCTCTTTTAGCCACATCATTATGATTAGCAGTCCATGTTCTATCAAATACCTTACTTAAATCTTCTTGTCTATTCATTTATATCACCACTTTAATTATACAATAAAATCAAAAGAAAAGAAACTATTAATTAATACATTCCCTGTATTTTCTTAATAGTCTCATTACTAAGAGAAGATAGTTTCCAATTACCATCATTATCTTTCTTTACTTCAAAATCAATTGTATATGTAACTTTATCCTTAGCCTTTTCTAAATAATCTAACTTAGTATTATTATATTCCTGAACAGTATAATCAGTATTACCTTGATATTTATTATTTACTTCATTAACTACCTTCTTATAATCAATAACTTCAATCTCTGTCGTTACAACAGCGGTCTCTCCATCAATTCTTTCATTCTTAATTTCATAAGTTAAATTCTTATATTGCTTTTCAATAATCTTTTTATATCTATCTTTCTGAATACTAGTAAAATTCTCTTCTTCAATAACATTATTAATACCATTTACTATATCTTTATCTAAAGTTTGATACTTAGTAAGTAAATCTTCTACTTTAGAAGTTGGACTATTAGATAGTGAGCAACCTACTAGTAAAAGTAAAAATATAAATATACTAATAATTTTCTTCATTCTTATCACCATTTATATCTTTACCAATATATTACATATTATACTAAAAATTATAATTATTTATTATAGATATTACTTTTTCTTTACTATAACCTAAAGTAAGTAAATGATTATATATTTTATTCTTTAATTTAATACCACTATATTTCTTATTAGTACTAATATCTTTATCTATTATCTTACTTATTCTTTCATAATAAATATTATCATCTATACTAGTCATATTATTATAAATAATCTCTTCATTAACCCCAAGTCTTTTTAATTCATTCTTAATTTTATAATCACCCCAATTAGTAAAATTTAATTTATCTTTAATAAAAGCCTTAGTAAATCTATCATCATCTAAATATTTATAATCAATCAATTTATCAATAACTTCTTCAATAATAATAGTATCTTCTTCTTTATTTTTTAAATAATCTCTTAATTCATTAATACTTCTTAATCTTCTATCAATATATTTAATTGAAGTATCCACTAATATACATATAGTATTATCTCTTTTTAATTTATTATATAGTTCATTATCAATATCTTTCTTTATCAATAACTCATTATCAGTAATTACTTTACCATTTAATTCTAATACTTCTCCATTAGATAAATAAACATTATATATATTTTTTTTAGTAAGTTCATATTTTTCTATTCTCATAAAACCACCTATTAAAAAGAAGAGACTATTATTTATCTTTCTTTTTTGTTTCTAAGTCTCTTCCATACTCTTTCTTTTCTTCTATCATTGTCATAGTAATATTATCATCTATTTCTGCTAAAGCATTTCTATCAATATTAGATAATATTACTTCTTCTTTAACTGTATCAATTATTACTTTACCCCAAATAGGTCCTTGTTTAATAGTTAAATCATTAAACATATCTGGAGTAATTACTTTTAAGAAGTATCCAAATACTAATCTCTTTGTAGCCACAACTAATCTTTTATCCGTTAATACAATAATATTAGTATTTATTATTTCATAACTTTGATAATTCTTTTGAGCTACAAATACATATTTAATTTCTTCATCCGATCCAATAAACTTGGATGCTATTTTTGCATGAGCTCTTAATCTAAAAGCTATTGTCATAGGATATTTTCTTTTAAATTCTTTTACTCTTCTATATATTTCATTATTCATTTACATCAACCTTAATATTCTCTTTAACAAAACTTACAAATGTATCTTTATCAACATATTGACCAATTGAATCAATTACTTTATCACCAACCATAAATAATGTAGTTGGAGTACCCCATTGATTCTTCTTCAAATAAGAATTTGATTTACTTAACTTATTACTCTCTTCACTACTTAAATTAGTAAGATTTAAATAATTAACAGAAATACCAAGTTCATTAGCAACTTCTTCTACTACTGGTTCATACATTTCGCAGTAGCCACATCCATCTTGAATAATTACCATTAAGAATGGTTTATTACTATTCATTAATTCTTCATATTCAGTATAACTAATAGTCTTAGTACCTGCTTCTCCTTCTACTGCTACTGGAAGTTCAATATCTACTTTACTTTCTTTCTTAGTACTAGTAACTATACAAGCCACTACTAAAAGTACTACTACTAAAAGAATTAAAATTATATCTTTTTGTTTAGATGTTAAACTAAAAGATTTCTTTTCTTTAGCTTTAACTTCTTTCTTCTCTTCTACTTTTACTTCTTTAGCAATTTGTTCTACTTTAACATTTTCCTTCTTAACATCTTCTTTAGAAGTAACTTTCTTAGTAACATTCTTTTGATTATTATTTACCTTCTTATTTGTATTATTCTTTTTATTATTATTAGTTTTGTTTTTTGCATTTTTATTTGCCATATCTATTTCCCTCCTAATAAATAGTTTACACTTAAAGACATGAAAAATCAAGTACTTACTATATAATTTTGTCGTTTTTTAGTTATTTTTAAACATAACAAAAGAGACTGACCCCCTAAGGAACAGTCTCCCAAAAAGAATAAAAAGGGGTTGGCTAGTGTGATACTAGCACCAATTCGCCTAAATCGAACTGGTGATTAATATAATAAACTATCTT
>CAKPIH010000017.1 GCA_934162325.1 uncultured Bacilli bacterium | reverse complement strand
TAATCGCTTAATATATCTTTATAAAATTGATCTGATTTTTTTCCATCCCAAGACGTATGAATTTTATCCTTTTTAAATAATCCAATTCTATCACCTTCTATTGAATCATATATACCAATATATAATTCTGATACATCAATAGTTTTTCCTAAATCTTTATTCACATTTTCCATATTGTTTCCTCCTATAGGTATTATAGCATAAAATCGTTGTTATTGCAAAAAACCACATAAATTAACTTAAGTTTTATGATATAATAATATTAAGTTTTATATCATTCATAATGAATGATATTTTTTGAAGGGAGAATTTTAATGGAATTAACTGAAGTAAAGCAATCAAAAAGAAATGAAAATATAGAACATATTGAACCAGCAGAATTAAAAGATAAAAAACAAGTTTATTCTCAAGCACATTTTGTTAGAATTAAGACAGGTGAAAATGAAAGTAAATTATCTCTAAAAATCGGTAGATATAAAAAAACAGAGTGGTATGAAATTTACTTAAAAACAGGCTTACCAGAAGTTAAAGACCCTAAAAGTGAATTAACACTGGATAATGAAGAATTAGACAAATTGGTTAACTACATCAATCAACATTACTATCCTCTATCAAATAATGAAAATAAATATTTAACATTTGATAATGAAACTATGTCAACATTAATAAAGGATAAACCGGAAAGCATTTCACAGTTAATAGATGTTGCAATTAAAAATGATTTAGATTTATCCGATGTTAATAAAGTAATTGAAATTGCAGATAGAAAAAAGGCTTTAATTGAATTTACTGAAAATTATAAAAATGATGTAAGTGAAAGCATTTGGCAAAAGTGGTTTGAAAAAAACAATTGGGTATTAGGAACAGACTTTGTTAGAGTTTCTGATGACAGAAGAATTGATGTAAAGAATATATCTGATTTTATAGCTGAAAATTTAGATGGATTCATTGATGTTATAGAAATTAAGAAGGCTGGAGAATCAAAAAAATTTTTTGAAGCAAAGGAGGATCATGAAAACCTGGTTCCTTCATCAGAACTTACAAAAGCAATAACACAACTAACTAACTATATTGCTACTTTAGAAAAAAAAGCAAATGATATTGACACTACTAATAGATTAGGAAAAATATTAAAGCCTAGAGGAATTTTAATTTATGGAAATTCAAAAGATTGGGGTAATAAGGAATATGAAGCATATAGATTATTAAATGCTTCTTTGACAAATGTAACAATATATACTTATAATATGGTTTATAAAAGAGCAGTAAAAATGAATGAATTTTTATCAAATGACAAAAATAATGAAGAAAAATCATAATTTTATGTTATAATATGTTTAGTGATTGATATTTATGTATCAATTCGTGTATTGGAAAAAGTTGTAGATACCTACGGCACTCGCTCCATTGAGGTTAATACTCGCACACTTAAATACTAGTGTGTGAGTTTTTTTATACTTTCCCAGTCTCTAGCTTGGCAAGTATATAGAGTTCTCCAAATAATCTAATATGTTTTAATTTTATACATTTAAATTTTATCAATAATATTAAGTATTTTTATTAAAACACATTTAAATAATTGTCACAAAAAGAGAAATATGCTATACTAATTAAGAAAGGAGAACTTTAAACATGAATAATGAAATTAAAAACTTTTTAAAAAGCAATAAAAATGAAAATGAATATTTTTCTTTAAATGACATTGATAGCATAAGTCTTGAAAAATATATTACATTTCTAAAATCTAAAGAACAAGAATTTAATATGGAAACAGAAAATGCATTAAGAAAAATACAAGAGAAATGTAATTGGGTTAAAAGTGTGAGATTTGATGGACTTCAAAATAATGATGAATTTATCATATATGCAGTCTACCTAGATTCTTATGATGGAATTAATGTAGTAGCATCATTCAATAAAGAGTCTAAAAAATTTGAAAGCCTTAGTAGAGGATACCCAAAATTCTATCTACTTAGTAAAAAGGTCAGAATAGGTAAGGAACGAGGGGAAGATTTTGAACTCATTCAAAAAGAATTGTATGAAATTGCTGAAATAGGTAAAAAGGTGTTTGATAGAATCTTAGTCAAAAAATCAATTAGTGATATCTTTGAAATATACTTTTCACCATCCTACGAAATTGCAGTTTGTAACGATCATGACACACTTGCTTATTTTTATGGTAAAGATAATAAATATAGCAATAGTGAGGAACTAAATGAATCTGAAAAAAAAGATATATTAAAAAGAGTTAGAGTAAAATTATAACTGCCAGATTATTAACGAAGTCAAGGGATTTTGTTAATAATCTTTTTTATTTAAATAATATAGTAATATTTATTCATAAAAACATCCTTATACAAAAAAATAACCCTACATATATCATATTAAAGGAAAAGTGATTTTATGAATAAAATAAACAATAAAACAGTTACAGTAGCCACTAGTAGTGAATTAAAAGAAGTACTCGAAGAAGATAACACCTACAAATATATTTATCTAGAAAATGATATCACTCTAGAAAGTGGTATAACCATAAATAGAAATAAAACCAAAGTAGTAATAGATGGAACTTACCAAAACATAACTCATACCCTAACGGGTATGAATAGCACTCAAAACACCGATACCATAATTATAGATACAAGTCCCAAAAAAATCCAAATAAAAAACATAAACATAATATCCACAAATACATATGGTATTCTCTATACCAAATTAGAAGTAAGTAATAGAGAAACAATAAATATCTTTGATAACATAACATTTAAAGGAACTAAACTAGCATTAAACCCCTATGGCACAGTAAAAATAACAAACTCCAATATAACAATTGAAGAAACAAATACTATTGATCCACAAGAAGTATGTGAAGCCTCCTATGTAATAATTGGAGGTAAAACAAATATCACAAGTAGTTCCATATACTATTCCCTATTCACTTTTAAAGAAGACAATATAAGTCCCTATATCATATTCCTATGTAAAAGTAATGTAATCATATCCGCTGACTCAAGAGAATTAATGTCTGGAACAAATGAACTAAACCTAACTATCTTACATGATACCAAAGTTCATCTAACAACCGCTAACGGCTTCGCCCCAAATCACGATGAAGGAGCAAACAATGTCTTAATCGAAGAAAGAGCCTCTCTAATATTCATCGAAAAAAGTCATCAAAGAATCCCTATGTGGGCCATATATGGAACTCTAACAATGAAAGAAAACTCCGAATTACAAGTAATAAACTCCTATAATAAATAATATGACTAAAGAAAAAAACTATCAATAATTTTGATAGTTCACTTTAATACACCTCGGGCCTAAAGTCCCTCACTGCTAGTTAAAGCCATAAAGTCTTTAACTAGATTTTTAAAGCCTTATAAATAAGTCTTCAAAAATAATATATTTTATTCTTTCAACACTTTTAATAATTCTAAGGATTATATAAAAATATAATTACGATAATTAATATCTTTAATAATATTTATATAACAAAAGTTACAAACTTTTACTTTTTTTCGCTTTCTTTCTTGATTTTAATTTAAGAATATCTTTTTCATATTTAATAATATTATTAAAATCAGTATACAAGTTATTCAACATACTCATTCCATTTATATTTAGTTCCTTATAATAATCATACACTAACTTTATATATCTATATGAAAAATTATATATCCAATCAATAAAATCTTGCTGTGTGTTTTCATCAAAATCAACTGAATTATAATATTCATATACACTATCATAGTTATAAGATATTTTTTCATAAGTTCTATTTTTGTATTCAGTTGTTGAAGTCTTACTATTCTTTGTTTTGCTAGATTTATCAACATTACATGAATATGGTTTTTGACTATTTTCTTCTAGTGTTTGGTCATATAGTTTTCTTGTCTCTGCATCTCTTAAAACACGATATGCTTCATTTATTTTGCACATCATCTCATGACAGGCTTTATTATTTGCACCAGGATTAATATCAGGATGATATTCAATAGCCATTCTTCTATATGCTATCTTAATTTCTTCAAGAGTAGCAGTTTGTGATACTCTTAATATTTCATATAGTGTTTGTCTAATACTATTATCTTTCATCAACTTTCCCTCCCATAAAAATAGTGTTATTATAATATCACAATTTCATGGAAATGTCAAACATTTATTTGTATATCAAAAAAATACCAACCACAAAGATCAGTATTTCCCTATTTATAAATTATAACGTTTAAGAATAACATTAACCATAGAAAAAGAAATATTACCAGTATCATTACCAATAACTTCAGTTCTTACCTCAAGATTACCACCAGCATAAACATCAACAAAATTAACTTCTGAAAAATCCATGTCACTAGTAGTACCCTTATCAAGAACAAACTCCATATCACTAATTTTTTCATTAGTAGTAGTATTATATAAATAGAACTTCCCACCAGTATCATTAGTAACACCTGATATTCGCCCGCACAAAGTAACCTCAAATACACTAGTTTTCGATACCTTTATTTGATTACCAGAAATAGAAATAATATCAGAGTTCCCTGGAATAATTCTAGTAGTAGTAACAGTCATTGTACCAGCATTAGTAGTATCTTTAAAACTAGAAAAACAAATAGCATTATAAGAAGTAGGCCCAAGTGTTCCTTGAGGTCCCTGCGGTCCCGTCGGACCAATTTTTCCCTCTACGCCAGGAGGACCTGCAATACCTTGCTTTCCTTGAGGACCAATAGAACCAGCTTCTCCCTTTTCTCCCCGAGGACCAATATCACCTTTTTCTCCTTTATCGCCTTTTAAACCAGACTCCCCCTTATCACCTTTTGGACCCATCGGAATAACAAAATCCAAAGTATGAACTTCACCATCAAAATTATCAATAATAGTAGCCTCACTACCACTACTTACCTTTCCAATACTAATCTTCTCACTCTTCCCAGGAGGCCCCTCTATATTACCAACGTTATCCCAAATAGATTTTTCACTATTCCAAACATATAAATTACCACCAACTAAGTAGCAGTCACCTCTGTTACCAGAAGGATGCTTATTAATTAACTCCTCATAACTATCATAATCACCTAGTATACTAATACCATCGCCCTTATCCCCTTTTGGACCTCTAGGACCAACCATTGGATAAATACCGGCCCTCCTAAGTCTTTCCCTAATTCTTTGACCTTCAAGTATATTCTTAATATTATCATTCATTATTACCACCTCACATCTAAAACATTATATGTAAAAGTAACATAAACAAATAATTAATAATACCAAGATTACATATCCTTCGTAATCTCATCCCACTCTAATGTTTTCTTCTCAATATCCTTACTTACAATATCAATCTCTAACTTAATCAAATTAGCCTTATTAATATCCATATAAACATCTTCCTTCAAAAGCTCATTATTAAGATTACTAAGTCTCTCTTCTAATTCAAAAATATCCTTCTCTATTTTTTTAATCATTTTATTTCTATCAAAAGTATCTACTCTTTTATCAGTACTTTTCTTCTTTTCTATCTTAACCTTATTATCATTACTTATATTATTAAACCTAGTCTTCTCCAAATACTCACTATAACCATAATTATATAAAGTACTTCTGCCATCTTCCATAACAAGAAGTCTATCACAAACATTCTTAATAAGATATCTATCATGACTAACCATAATAATAGTACCCTTATAACCAGTAAGCATTTTCTCAATAGTATCTTTACCAATAATATCCAAGTGATTCGTCGGTTCATCTAAGATAAGAACATTAGGTTTCTTATTCAAAATCTTACACAAACTAACTCTAACCTTTTCACCACCAGATAAATCCTTAATTTTTTTAAAGACATCTTCCCCACTAAATTCAAAAGTCCCAAGAAGAGTTCTAATCTCATTAGGTGTAAGCCTAGGAAACTCCTTATCAATCTCATCATAAATAGAATTATCATAATTAAGATTATCTAATGCTTGTGAAAAGTAACCAATATTAACCTTATCTCCAAAAACAAACTTACCACCAAGTGAAGACACTTCACCCATAATAGTTTTAAGAAGCGTACTCTTACCAATACCATTCTCACCAATAATACCAAGTCTGTCTCCTCTTTCCACTTCAAAAGATAACTTACATAACTCACTATCATAACCAATAGAAAGATTTTTAACCTTAAGAACATCTCTATAACTATTCATATCCGGACTAAAATTAATCTTAAAAGACTTTGTATTAGCCTTATCAGGTTTATCTATTAATACCATTCTTTCAATTTGCTTTAATTTTGACATTGCCATGCCAGCTTTAGTAGGTTTATACCTAAATCTATCAGCAATATCCTGTAGTCTCTTAATCTCTTGTTGTTGTCTTTCATAATCTTTAAGATTCTTCAAATAGTCCTCTTCCTTCTTCTTAACAAAATAAGAATAATTACCACTATATCTAGTTAAACTACCATACTCAATATCATATATCACATTACAAACATTATCCAAAAACATTCTATCATGACTAACCAAAATAATAGAACCTTTATATCCCTTTAAGTAATCCTCAAGCCATTCAATAGCCTTAATATCCAAATGATTAGTAGGTTCATCCAAAATAAGTAAATCAGGCTTCGATAATAAAAGCCTAATCAAAGACAACTTCGTAAGTTGACCACCAGAAAACTCATTCAAATACTTATCTTTATCCTTATCACTAAAATCAAACTTATTTAAAATAACCTCTATCTCTTTCTTATATTTATAACCACCCATATATTCATATCTAGATAAAAGATCATTATATTTACTCACTATCTTTTCATCATAATGAGTACTCATTTCATCCTCTAAAGTATTAAGATTCTTTTCAATATCAAGAATATCATTAAAAGAACTCCTAATATAATCTATCATCTTCATATCAAGATTATAACCATCATTCTGTTTAACATAACCAATATTAAAGTCATCAGAAGAAACAATATCTACTTCTTCATAACCACTATTAATTTCATACTCTGAAGCAATAGCCTTAAGTAAAGTCGTTTTACCCGAGCCATTTCTACCTACAACACCAATTTTCTCATTATCTTTAACACAAAAATTAATATCTTCAAGAACCGTATTATTACCAAGAGTAACACTACCATGACTAATTTTATAATACATCATAATCACCTGCACTACTAATATTTTAACACATAAATAAAAAGAACTAAATACTTTTTTAGTATCAGTTCACACTTCGTTGTTCACTGCTAGTTAAAGCCATAAGTCTTTAACTAGAATTTTTAAAGCCTTATAAATAAGTCTTTAAAAATATTATTTTCTTTTTCTCTTTAAAGACTTACACTTAATATTATCCTTATCGTTATTAGCAGCATATATCTTTCTAACTCTTCTAATTTCTTCATATACAAAATTAGCAGGAATAACATCTAAACCATATTTAGAAGAAATAATATTACAAAAATAACTATCATAAAGAATACCTTCTGATATATTAGTATATTCTTCCTCTCTATCCTTATCATTTAATATATACTGAGCCTTATATACAACATCATCACATATATTTATATTATTTTTAGATATTCTTATATTACTAAAAACTATAAGAATATCTTCTCCCATATTCTCCATATCAAAAGGTCTTACTGTAACCCAGTCAAGATATTCATTACCTTTTACCTTATCTATATAAATCATAAATGGCTCACTTAAAGAATCTCTAACAAACACTTCAGTATTATCTTCATTAATTATTTTTCTCCAAAAAGTAATACCCTGTACATTAACTTCATAACTAGTTCCATTTTTAAACATAATAACAAACCTCCCTACAACCATAGTATAACATACAAACAAAGAAAGAACAACCAAAATAGTTGTTCTTCAAATACATTATAATTATTCTAACTATACAATTAATGTAAATAAACATAATACAAAGATATTTACAAGCATAATAGTAAGAACTACTTTAAATGCCCATCTAAACCAAGTAGAATATTCTACTTTAGCAAGAGCAAGTCCACCCATTATAGCACCACAAGTTGGAGTTATTAAATTAACAAGTCCGTTAGCGGCAACTAAAGTCATAATAGTAACTTCTACACTATAACCAAGTTGAGCAGCAAGTGGAGCAATAATTGGAGTAGATAAAGTTGCTAAACCAGATGATGATGGAACTAAAATAGATAATACAATATGTAAAATATAGTTAAGTGGTACGAATGCAAGTTCAGGTAACTTAGCAAGCATATCAGCAGCATTATAAATAATATAATTATCTAAATATGTTTCACCCATAAGTACACTAGCACCTCTTGCAATAGCAATAACTAATATAACACCAATCATATCGTCAGCACCATCAACAAAAGTATCAACAAAACCTTTCTCACCAAATCTATTAATAATTGCAATAATAATAGACATAATTAAGAACCATAAAGCAGCCTCATAGAACCACCAGTTACCAAGTGAAGAACCAGTAAGCCAACCAGTAAAGCTATCAAAGAAAGTAATACCAAACTCACCCCATGGAACAAACCCAATAATCATAACTAGGAATGTAAGACCAAATAGAATAAGAGTAACTTTTTGTTTAGTACTTAATTTAACTTCCTTTTTGTCCTTATCTTCAAATTGACCAAATTTCTTTTCAGCTTGTTTTTGTTCTCTAAGTGATAAGAATGTAGAACCCTTATCCTTTTGAACCTTCTTAGCATAGCTCATTACAAATAATATAGAAACAATTAAAGTAGTAAGCCATAAGAATACTGCTATTAAAATAACAAGTCCTTGATTACAAGCAATACCTTCTGGTAATGCACTAATAGCAACACCAGTAGCAAACGGATTAATAGTAGAGCCTAAACATCCACTACCTGCACCAAGAAGTATAACAGCAGAACCAACAAGTGGATCCATACCAGCAGCCATCATAGTAGCGGCAAGTAAAACATAAAATCCAACTGTCTCTTCAAGCATACCATAAGTAGTTCCACATATAGAGAAAATAAGCATTAATATAGGAATTAATAAAATTTCTCTACCCTTTAGTTTATGAACTAAAACTTTGATACCAGTTTCTAATGCTCCAGTTTTATTAACTACAGCAAGCAATCCACCAAGCATCATAATGAAAATACCAACATCAATAGCATTTTCAAATCCCTGTATAGGTGCCATTAAAACTTGTGATAAAGTAGCACCAACAGTTCCACTTCCATTAACAATTTCTTCGTTAGCAAATTGTGCATTTGGAAGTACATGTGATAATATTCCAAGACCAAAAATTAGAATTAGAATAATTGAAAAAGACGATAACATTACCTTAGCCTTTTTCTTAGCCATTTCTTTCTACCTCCTCTTTATAATTGTACCAGTTTTCCCTTTAATAGCGGCATTTGCTTTTTCAAGAGAACTAATAATTGCTCTTCTGTCATCAGAATCTTCTACAAAAGACATAGAAGCTTCAACCTTAGGAAGCATACTTCCCTTAGCAAATTGATTTTCACTAATATATTTATTAGCATCTTTAATAGTAATAACATCTAAATCAACTTGATTTTCAGTATTATAATTTAAAGAAACCTTTTCAACAGCAGTCAAAATCATTAAAGTATCTGCCATAGTAAGTTTAGCAAGTAAAGCAGCAGTTCTATCTTTATCAATAACAGCTTCTACTCCTTTATATGCTCCATTTTCCATAATAACAGGAATACCTCCACCACCAGAAGCAATTACAATATTATTATTGTCAAAAAGCATCTTTATCGTATTCTTTTCAACAATATCAATAGGCATCGGAGATGGTACAACTCTCCTATAACCACGCCCAGCATCTTCTATCATAGTATACCCTTTTTTCTTTTCTATATCCAAAGCCTCTTCTTTAGTATAAAACATACCAATAGGCTTACTAGGATTTTGAAAAGCACTATCCTTAGAATCTACTAGGACTTGTGTTATCAAAGTTACACAATTTTTACTAATATTCTGTTTTTTTAGTTCATTTTGAATACATTGTTGCAATTGGTAACCAATATAACCTTGACTCATACTTCCACACTCAGGAAAAGGCATCATAGGAGTACCAGCTTCCCCATTCGAAGCATACTCCATAGCAAGAGCAATCTGTCCTACCTGTGGTCCATTTCCATGTGTCAGAATAATTTTATTTCCATCTTTAACTAAATCAACAATTATCTTAGCAACATCTTTAAGTAAAGATAACTGTTCACTCGGATTTTTACCTAAAGCATTTCCACCTAAAGCAATAACAATTTTACTCATTATTCATCCCTCATTGTAGCATATACAACTGCTTTAATAGTATGTAATCTATTCTCAGCCTCATCAAATACTTTAGATTTAGGACTATTAAATACCTCATCAGTAACTTCCATTTCCTTAAGACCAAACTTCTCATAAATATCTTTACCAATTGAAGTATTTAAATCATGAAATGATGGAAGACAATGTAAGAATATAGCATTATCATTAGCATTATTCATAACATTCATATCAACTTGATATGGACTAAGTAATTTAATTCTTTCTGCCCATACATCATCGGGTTCACCCATAGAAACCCAAACATCAGTATAAATAACATCTGCTCCTTTAGAAGCCTCCATAACATCCTCTGTCATTTCAATACTTCCACCAGTTTCTTTAGCAATTTCTTTACACTTATCAATAAGTTTTTTATCAGGCCATAATTCTTTAGGCCCACAAGAAACAAAATGCATACCCATCTTAGCACATACAACCATTAAAGAATTAGCAACATTATTTCTAGCATCACCCATAAATACAAGTTTAATGCCATCTAAATGGCCAAAATTTTCTTCAACAGTCATAACATCTGCTAACATTTGTGTTGGATGAAACTCAGTAGTAAGACCATTCCATACTGGAACACCTGCATTCTTAGCAAGTTCTTCAACTATTTTTTGATCGTATCCTCTATATTCAATACCATCATACATTCTACCAAGTACTTTAGCAGTATCAGCAATACTTTCTTTCTTACCCATTTGTGAACTACCTGGATCTAAGTAAGTAACGCCCATACCCAAATCAAGACCAGCAACTTCAAAAGCACATCTTGTTCTAGTAGAAGTCTTCTCAAACAGAAGTACAATATTTTTACCACTTAAATATCTATGTTCAATACCTCTATGTTTTTTATCTTTTAAATCTTTAGCTAAATCAAGTAAATATCTAATTTCTTCAGGAGTATAATCAAGTAAAGTTAAGAAATTTCTACCTTTAAAATTAAATTTCTTAGTATCTACTTTTTTAACTTCATCTTTTTTTACTAAAGAAACATTATCATTTTTAACTTCAATTTTATTATCAGTAGCATAAATATCTTCTCTAATAAGAGGCATACTCATACATCTAGGGCCTCCACGACCTCTAGAAAGCTCAGCACTAGGCATCTCAAACACCTTAATACCATGTTCTCTCAAAATATTATTAGTAATATTATTTCTGTCGTATACAACAACAACGCCAGGAGCAATACATAAAGTATTAGTACCATCATTCCATTGTTCTCTCTCTGAAGAAATTTTCTCTCCTCCAGCACAAGGAATTAAAGTAATCTTTCTACCTAAATATTTTTCTAATATTTCTTCTAAAGAACCATTAACCTCTTTAACATTTAAATCCTCATCACTATCAGGAATATCTCCTTCTGTAATTTCAAATACTTGTAAAGTATCCATAATACCAGGATGATAAGTAAACTTATCAAAATCAATTTGTGTAAATACAGTATCTAAGTGCATAAATGCTCTTGATACAGGAATATTAAATGCTAATATTGTATCAATTTCACAATCAGGATTTCTAAATAAGTTCTTAGCAAGTTCATCAATAGCACCAGCCTCAGTTCTTTGCGAAATACCTACTGCTAATATGTGATTATTAAGATTAAGAACATCTCCACCTTCAATATGATAAGGTAAATATCTATCATAATATTTATTAACTTGTCCTTTATAATCAGGATGATAGTTAAATATATATTCAGCATAAATAGTTTCCCTGTTTCTAGTAACAGAATACATCTTATTCAAAATAATACCATTACCAGCACTAGCAAAAGGATCCCTAGTAAAATATAAGTTAGGCATAGGATCAGCCAAAAAGTCAGATTCCTCACTTACTAAATCCACTAAAGATTGTTCATAATCTCTTTTAACTCTACTAATTTCTTCTAATTTAATACCCTGCATTGTTTTAAGAACAAGTTCCTTCTTATTAACAAAACTCTTTAAATAGTCAAAAACTAAATTTCTATATTTAGGAGTTTTGATTCCTGCTTCAAAAATAAACTGTCTAATAAATTTATTTTCAATATCATCGCTAAGTTCTAATACTTCAGCCATTAAATCCTCAAGATAAACAACCTCAATATTATTTTCTTTTAATATACGAGCAAATTCATCATGCTCTTTTTGAGCCTCAGGTAAAAAAGGAATATCATCAAATAGTAATCTACTTAAAGAATCTGGTGTCAAATTAAGAAGTTCACTACCAGGTCTATGTAACAAAACCTTTTTTAATGGGCCAATTTCACTTTTAACATTAATTGCATTCATATTTTTTTCTCCCTTCTATTCTAATTCATTGTAGTACTCTACTATCTAAGTATAGCAGATTTCCTTATTTTTTACAATTTATTTCTTTATTTTATCTAAAAATTCCTTTATTCTGATATTTTCACTTGAAAAGAAGTCTTTAGTTTTTCCATCAAATATAACTTTGCCACCATCAATAAACAAAACCCTATTAGAAACTTTTTTAACGAAGTTCATTTCATGAGATACAATAATCATTGTTTTGCCAGTATCTGCAACTTTTTTAATAAGATCTAAAACTTCTCCAATCATTTCAGGATCTAATGCACTTGTTGGTTCATCAAACAATATAATATCCGGTTCCATAATAAGTGTTCTAATTATAGCAACTCTTTGTTTCTGACCTCCAGAAAGTTCGTTAGGATAATGTTCAGCCTTATCTTTTAAATTAATAGTATTAAGTAGTTCAAGCGCTTTTTTTCTAGCAGTTACTTCATTCATTAGTTTTAATTTAATCGGAGCCAACGTAATATTATCAATAACAGTAAGATGTGGAAACAAATTAAATTGTTGAAAAACCATTCCCATCTTTTGCCTAAGTAAAGATAAATCAGTTTTTTTACCAATTAAAGATATACCTTCAAAAATAATATCCCCAGAACTAGGTTTCTCTATTAAATTAAGACATCTAAGTAATGTTGATTTACCACTACCAGAAGGACCAACAATAGAAATAATATCTCCCTTTGAAACATTAAAACTAATATCATTAAGAACAACATTACTACCAAATTTCTTTTTTAATTTTTTAACTTCTAGCATTAGATAATCTCCTTTCCATAGTATTAACCAACTTAGATAATCCTAATGTCATAATCAAATATATAATGGCAGTTATAACAAGAGGAAAGAAATAATCATAAGTTCTAGATGCAATAATATCCGAAGCCTTAGTAAGTTCTAATATTCCAATATAAGCACCTGCCGAAGTTTCTTTAAGTAATGTAATAAATTCATTTCCTAATGCCGGTAAAACATTTTTAATAGCTTGTGGCAAAATAATATATCTCATTGTTTTACCATAGCTAAGACCTAAAGACAAACCAGCTTCCATTTGTCCTTTGTCAATAGAAATAAGACCAGATCTAATTATTTCCGAAACATAGGCAGCAGAATTTAAACCAAATGCCAATATACCAACTATAATTATATTAATGTTGACAGATTTAAAAATAACATAATAAATAATCATTAATTGCAATAACACAGGTGTACCTCTAATAATATTGACATATAAAGTAGCAATCTTATTACCTAATCTCATTTTATCATTAATATCATGATTATGCCTAATAAGTGCTATAACTATTCCAAGTACAATACCAATAATAACAGCAAATAGAGCAATTAATATAGTATGAAATAATCCGTCTAATATATACTTATATCGATCATCATAAATAACACTATCATAAAAACTAATACCTATATTTTTAAAAAAATCAAAAAAGTTATCAAAAAATTGCATATATCCATTCATATCAAATCTACTCCTCGGTATGTTTAATAATAAATTCATCAATAGAACCATCACTAGAAAGCCTATTAAGTACTTTATTAACAGTTTCTAACAATTCAGTATTTCCTTTTTTAACAATCATACCATAACTATCGTTAGTAAGTTCACCATCTAATATTTTAATTCCACTATTTTTTTCAATAATTTCTTTAGCAGGTAATTCATCCATAACTACTAAATCAACTTTCCCAACTTTTAAATCTTCAATAGCGGCCAAATACTTCTTTTGTCTAACAATTTCAGCATTTTTATAATTTTCCGTAACATAAGTATCTGCAACACTACCAAGTTGTACTGCTATCTTTTTATCATTTATATTGTTTATACTATTAATAAAACTATCGTTTTTAACAATAACAACTTGCTTACTAACAGAATAATTAATAGAAAAATCTACTTTTTTTGCCCTTTCATCACTGTAACTTATACCAGCAGCACCAATATCAGCTTTTCCTGTTCTTACTTCATTAATAATAGAATCAAAAGCTATATCCTTAATAACAAGTTCTTTTCCCAATTCTTTTGCTATTTCTTTGGCTATATCTACATCAACGCCAACAACTTCACCATTTTCATAATACTCATAAGGCGCGAAGCCTGCCTCAGTTACCATAACAAGTTTGTTGTCATCTTTCTTTCCACATCCAACCATAACAATTAAACATATAAAACACAAAGATAATCTCAAAATATTTTTCATATATATATCACTCTCCTATTAAATAAATTATAACATAATAATTAAAAAAAAGACAATAAAATTATTTTATTATCTTTTAAATATTTAATGTGTCAACATTTCTATCATGTTTAATATGATCCCAATTACAATCTTTGATAAATAAACATATAAAATTAATAGGAAACCAACTCAAAACAAATAAATCAAAAAGTAAAATTCCCCATATATTTTCTTTAATACTTTTATCACATTTTTTTATCACAATCATTCTAAAAACAACCCCTATAAAATAATTAATCAGAAACATAATAAAATAAATAACAACATCCATACTATTAAAGTCATTTAGATAAAATACATTATAAAAGATTCCAATTAAAGAAACTATTGTAAATAAAACATGAAATATAATACCAAAGTAAAATATAATTACATCAAAACATTCAAATCTTTTATTTTTTATTCCTTCTTTTATAAGAGAACCAGTATAATTTTTTAAGCATTGAATAGCACCAAAAGACCATCTCTTTCTTTGTTTAAGAGAACTTTTAAAGTCAGTAACTTGTTCATCATAAGTAATAGCATTTTCATTAAAGGCAATTTTAATACCATTAATAGCACATATAGCAGTATATTCAATATCCTCAGTAATAGTTTTAGGATCATACCCGTACTGATCAATAGTTCCTTTTTTTACCATAAAACCGGTACCATTTAAAAAAGAACTCATCCCAAAATTAAATCTTGATTTATTTATAAATAAACTTTGTAAATAATATAAAATAGCATAACTTGTACTAAGCCAATTATCGCATATATTTTTCGTATCTCTAAAACCTTGAACAACTTCATAACCACAATTAATAGAATCATTCATTTTATTCAAGAATTCCCTATGAACCACGTTATCGGCATCAAAAATAACATAAGCATCTATTTCATTATTACTTTTTAATTTATTAAAAGTATATTTAAGCACTTCTCCCTTTGATTTGACCTTTTGTTTACATTCTATAATTTTTGCTCCTGCATTTTTTGCCACTTCTAAAGTATTATCAGTACAATTATTAACAATAACATATACATCATACTTATTACTAGGATAATTTTGTTTTTTCAAACTATTAATTAAATTTTTAATAACAGTTTCCTCATTACGAGCCGCAATTAAAATAGCAAAATGATTTTTTTTATTATTATCAATTTCACATTTCTTTTTCATAAAAACTCCAGAAGCCATAATCAAAAAATAAAGTCCATAAATAATAGAAAGTATTAACAATATATAAATAATTATTTCAAACATATTACACCTCATATTAATTGTACTATATCAAATAGTACAATTAAATAATACACCTATATGATGCTTTTGTCAATATAAATTTGTTAAATTTACATGTATTATAATGTTAAAAATTGTCCTAATGATATTAGCATGATTAAAAACTGGAAAAAACGACATTTTTACTTTTCTGAGTAATATATTAATAAATAATTAATTTTTATAATATATAGAAAAACCACTGAATTAATCAATGGTTTAAAACTAATAGTTTTCCTTTTTAATTTCAAAATAACTTTGTGGATGAGCACAAACAGGACATACTTTAGGAGCTTCTTTTCCAATAACAATATGGCCACAATTTCTACATTGCCATATTTTATCTCCGTCTCTAGAAAATACTAAGCCTTCATTAATATTAGAAATAAGTTTTCTATATCTTTCCTCATGTTCTTTTTCAATTTTAGCCACTTCTTCAAATAGAAAAGCAATTCTAGTAAAGCCTTCATTTCTAGCAGTTTCTGCAAAACCTTTATACATATCAGTCCATTCATAGTTTTCACCATTAGCAGCATCTATTAAATTATCAATAGTACTAGGAACAACGCCACCATGTAATTCTTTAAACCACATCTTAGCATGTTCTTTCTCATTATTTGCAGTTTCTTCAAAAATTGCAGCTATTTGCTCATAACCATCTTTTTTTGCTTTTGAAGCAAAATAAGTATACTTATTTCTAGCCTGTGACTCTCCTGCAAAAGCAGTCATCAAATTTTGTTCAGTCTTGCTTCCTTTTAATTCCATTTTTTTCCTTCCTCTCTAAACATTTTTTACAAATACCTACGTATTTAACATCATAATCAATTACTAAATTACCATCGATATAATTATTAGAATTATTGTTCCTAGGAATATCAATAATATTTTTACATTCATTACATATGAAATGATCATGTACTACATTTCTGTCATATCTAACAATCCCATCAACAACAATAGTTCTAACTTTGTTATTCTCACTTAACCATGCCAAATTACGATAAACTGTCCCCAAACTAATATTATAAATTACTTTTTTGGCAATATCATATATTTGATAAGCATTTAAATGATTATAACTACTATTAACAATATCAAATATACAATCTCTCTGTTTTGTATTCCGCATAGCACATCTCCTTAATAGTAATGATTACTAATAATATTATATACTATTTATTTATAAATGTAAAGAAAAATGAATGAAAATAAATCATTCATCTTTACTCACTAACAAATCGGCCACTTTAGTAACATTTCCAGCCCCCAAAGTAAGAATTAAATCGCCATCATGTACATACTGACTCAAATATAATTTAATATCATCATAATTACTAATATAAAAAGCTTCTTTACCATATTTTTTAATTGCCTTTACTATATCATCCTCCGTAATACCATAAACATTTTCTTCTCTAGCTGCATATATATCAGTAACAATAATATGATCAAAATTTTTAAGTGCTTTGGCAAAATCATCTTTATGTTTGTAAGCTCTAGAATATGTATGAGCTTCAAATATAACCCAAGACTCATTATATTGTTTTTTATGTATAGCATTTGAAGTAGCCATTATTTCAGTAGGATGATGTCCATAATCATCATAAACACATGCACCCTTAAATTTACCTTTATATTCAAGTCTTCTACTTGCACCTTTATATTTTTTTATACCTTTTTTAATATCTTCAAATGAAATATCATAACTAGAAGCAAGTGCAATAGCAGATAAAGCATTAAGTACATTATGTTCGCCTGGTACAGATAATTCTATTCTACCTAAATTATTACCATCATTAATAACATTAAATCTAGCACAGCCTTCATCATCATAATCAATATCAGTAGCCATATAATCACTATCATTATTAATGCCATATGTAACTACTTTAGCACTAGTATTGTCTTTTAATTCGCTACTATTTTTATCATCATTATTTATAACTAAATAGCCATCATTAGGTAAATGACTAACATATTTATTAAAAGACTTCTTTATATTTTCAAGATTTTTAAAATAATCCAAATGATCATTATCAATATTAAGTATAATCGCAGATTTTTGTTTAAAAGATAAGAAACTATCACAATACTCACAGGCTTCAATAATCAAAGTATCACTTTTACCAACTCTATAATTACCATTAATATTACTAAGAATACTACCAACTTGAATAGTAGGATCCATACCAGCTTCAAGAAATATTAAACTAACCATTGAAGTAGTACTAGTTTTACCATGAGTTCCAGCAATTCCAATAGTATTAGAATACAGTTTCGTAATTTCACCTAAAAATTCTCCTCTTTCCATCATAGGAATTTTTTTCTTTTTAGCTTCAATCATTTCAACATTATCTTCTTTAATAGCGGCAGTATAAACAAGAAAATCTATATCATCAGTTATATTATTTTTACTTTGAGGTACATAAACTTGTATACCATTTTCTTTAAGTTTGTCAGTAATAACAGAGTTAACTCTATCACTACCACTTACTTTATATCCCATATTAATAAGTATATCAGCAATACCACTCATACTAACACCACCAATACCAATCATATAAATATGTTTGCCTTTTTCAATAAATAAACCATTTTTATATTTTAATATTGTATTCTTAAATAATTTACCCCTAGTTTCAAAATCAGGAAATTGATCCCAACTAGCACAAGCAGGACTAAGTAAAATAACATCCCCAATTTTAGAATTATTGTAAGCTAGTTCCGTGGCAGTAACCAAGTCATCGCAAACAATACATTTAATATTATTTTTATCACAAAATTCTTTAATTCTATTCTTAGTTTCACCATAAGTAATAACAAGTTTAGTATTCTTCATTGAGTCTTTTAATTCTTCAAAAGAATGTCCTCTATCTAATCCGCCCATCAAAAGAATAATATCTTTATCAAAAGAATTAAGAGCAATAATGGTAGATTCAGTATTAGTACTTTTAGAATCATTATACACTTCTCTTCCATTAATGTTCCCAACATACTCTAGTCTGTGTTCAACGCCACTAAATGTAGTTAAAACATCAATAATAATATCATCACTAATATTATACCTTTTTGCACAAAGAATAGCACACATAATATTTTGATAATTATGCATTCCTTTTAAAACTATTTTACTAGTATCAAGATATTTCACATTATCAAAATATATAAAACCATCCTTATAATAGCAATTTGTTTGATCAATACAAGAAAAATATAATTTACTACTTTTAATATCTTTGGTCATATCCATAACCTCTTTATTATCCATATTTATAATAGCAGTATCATCCTTAGTATGATGATTAAATATTTTCTTTTTAGTCATAACATATCTTTCATGACTATCATGAAAATCAGTATGACATTCGTATATATTAGTTATAATAGAAGTATTAGTTTTAAAATCGTACATATCACATAATTGATGATCACTAATTTCCATAACTAAATAATCACCACTTTTAATATTTTTAACATAATGACATAAAGGAGTACCTATGTTGCCAGCTAATACAACCTTATCACCAAAAGCACGTTTCATTATTTCATAAATGATACTAGTAGTAGTAGTTTTTCCATTAGAACCAGTAACACCTATAATATTAATATCCTTATTTAAATAATGATAAGCAACTTCAATTTCATTAACAACAGGTATACCCATATTTCTAGCCTTAACAACACACTTATGATCATACTTAATACCAGGATTTTTGATCATAATATCATAAGAATCATCAAAAAAATCATCTGGTTTATCACTTAAAATGAATTCAACACCTAATCCTTCTAGTTCTTTAACTTTATCATTATCTTGTGGTTTCACATCAGTAATTAAAATTTTATTATCAGGAGCCAATAATTTAGCTACCTCATAACCACTTCTAGCCATACCTAATATAAATATTTTTTTATTTTTATACATAAAAATCACTCCTTGTTAATTATATCACTTCTAAAAAAATAAGTAAATAACAGTTACAATTAATATATTATATTATATTAAAATAAGAGAAAAAAAGTTTCTCCTATTCATAATCTACAATATATCTCTTAGAATAACATTTATAACCTAATTCCTCCATAAATTTAAAACTATCAGGAATTATAATAAATTCAACTAAAGAATAATTATTGTTATCAAAAAAATCATCTAGCTTTGTTATAATATTCTCGTCTTGAATGTTTTGAGCATATAAATTACAAACTATATCATTTTTAGAATAAAAATATTTTATACTTTTCATATCAATATCAGCAAATCTTTCTTTAGTGGGAATAGAATCATTATCAATTATTCCCTTAAACACTGATATCGTTTTAACTTTATATAAATCATCCATAATATTAATAAGATTATCTTCATTAACTAATATAGACAAATGTCCATCAAAGGCTAAATTATTATTAAGAAAATTTACACATTCTTTTACAATTACATCATCTATTTTATTATCACCAAAAGTAATACTAATTAAATCTTCTTCAGATAAAGAAACAAAACCAAATAAAAACTTATTATCTTTTTTAACACCAAAAGTATTATTAATAAGTTGCTTTTCATCTACATAGGTGATATCAATACCCATATCCCTAATATATTCTTTTATATTATCTTTATTTATCTTTTCAATCTTCATAAAAATCTCCTCAATAAATATTATATCATATAATCAAAAAAAGAAAAAGTCCAAATATCTCTAATTGGAGATATTTGGACATAAAAAAAATATTGGCAACGACCTATTTTAGCAACTAATCACTATCTTCGGCGCTGAAGTGCTTAACTTCTGTGTTCGGTATGGGAACAGGTGAACCACTTCGCAATTATCACCAATATATTTTATCAATTTTTATTTCAATAGTTCTCTGAAAACATGATAATGCGGTTAATCAAATTAAATAATTTTGGGATTAAATCCTCAATCTATTAGTACTAGTCCGCTCAATGTATCGCTACACTTCCACTTCTAGCCTATCTACCAGTTAGTCTTTCTGGGATTTTACTTGCTTATAGCAATGGGAAAACTCATCTTGGAGGGGGCTTCACGCTTAGATGCTTTCAGCGTTTATCCCTTCCCTACATAGCTACTCTGCGCTGCCACTGGCGTGACAACAGATACACCAGAGGTAGGTCCATCCCGGTCCTCTCGTACTAAGGATAGCTCTCCTCAATTTTCCTGCGCCCACGACGGATAGGGACCGAACTGTCTCACGACGTTCTGAACCCAGCTCGCGTGCCACTTTAATGGGCGAACAGCCCAACCCTTGGAAGCGACTTCACCTCCAGGATGTGACGAGCCGACATCGAGGTGCCAAACACCACCGTCTATGTGAACTATTGGGTGGTATCAGCCTGTTATCCCCGGGGTAACTTTTATCCGTTAAGCGACGACCATTCCATTCTGAATCGCCTGATCACTAAGTCCTGCTTTCGCACCTGCTTGACTTGTAGGTCTTGCAGTCAAGCTCCCTTTATACCTTTACGCTCTGCGAATGATTTCCAACCATTCTGAGGGAACCTTTGAACGCCTCCGTTACTTTTTAGGAGGCGACCGCCCCAGTCAAACTGCCCACCAGACACTGTCCCTGAACCAGATTATGGTCCTAGGTTAGAAATCCAATAAGTTAAGGGTGGTATTCCAAGGTTGACTCCTCTGTAACTAGCGTCACAGTCTCATAGTCTCCCACCTATCCTCTACATAACTAACCGAATTCCAATATCAAGCTACAGTAAAGCTCCACGGGGTCTTTCCGTCCTGTCGCGGGTAACCTGCATTTTCACAGGTATTAAGATTTCACCGAGTCTATGGTTGAGACAGTA
>CAKPIH010000016.1 GCA_934162325.1 uncultured Bacilli bacterium | reverse complement strand
GACTTGAACCGACACGAGGGTTAAATCTCGCAGGATTTTAAGTCCTGTGCGTCTACCTATTCCGCCACTCAGGCATTCATGTCTTTTTGCTGTTGACTTCTTAATTATATAACATTTTTTTTAGTTTGACAACCTTTTTTTGCGATTTTTATTAAAAACATGCAAAAATATTGAATTTTTTTATTTTTTAGTATATAATATCATTGTATCTCGAAGAAATGCGCCCATAGCTCAACTGGATAGAGCGTTTGGCTACGGACCAAAAGGCTGTGGGTTCGACTCCTACTGGGCGCACCAAATTGATATTGAACTCGAACTTTTTCGAGATAATACTAAACTACTATCAAATAAAATTGAAAGTAGTTTTATTTTAAAAGTTTAATAATACGCTTGCAAATTAGACATATCAATCAGCTAGTTTAATTTATTAGAAAGGAAGTCATATGAATAAAATAACTAAAGATAATTTAAATGAATTTATAAAATATTATCATGAATTTCATGATAGTTATATTACAAATGTTAATTATGATATTGCTAAATCGGAAATAGAACTTTTAATTAATGTTTGTTGGTCTGGGGAACCAATACTAAAAGATGATAATGCTTATCAAACTAATAAGACAAAAATGAGAATGATTTTAAATAATGTTGAACAATATAATAATAAAGAAATGTTTTCGTGGGATTATATAAACAAAGTATTTATAAAGTATATTAAATTAGACAATAAAGAATTTATATGTTTTGCAAGTAATGAAAAAGTTCCTTTGATATATATTGTTTGTGAAAGCATAGAATATGAGGAAATAAAAAAGAACTGGTAGTTGTATTACTTTTTTACTTAAAGTACATTTTAATAATTAATAGGATTAACTATCCTATTTTTATTTTATGCTTTTTTATAATAAATAAAACTTAATTTGTAAGACAATATGACTTACAAATTCTTTTTGAAGACAAATGGCTTCAAAAATACTTACAAGACCTGAGGCTTGGAAGTAACAATAAGCCTACACTTTAATTATATTATTGAATAGAATATTTATGATTAAGGAGGTTTATATGAAAAGAACATTAGTTAGTATTATATTATTTTTAATTGTAATAGCTTCTGTTATAGTTGGTGCTGTTATGAAAAGAAATAATGATAATTCAAATCTTACTAAAGTAAAAGTAGCAGAAGTAGCTCACAGTATCTTCTATGCTCCTCAGTATGCTGCTATTAGTAATGGGTATTTTGAAGAAGAAGGATTAGATATAGAATTAATTCTAACACCAGGAGCAGATGCTGTTATGTCTTCAGTATTATCTGGAGATGTAAACATAGGTTTTTCTGGTACTGAAGCTACTATCTATGTCTATAATGGTGGTGAAGAGGATTATCCAGTAACATTTGCTGCTCTTACTAAAAGAGATGGTGCCTTTCTTGTATCCAGAGAAAAGATAGATAATTTTACTTTAAATGATTTAAAAGGTAAATCTGTTATTGGGGGAAGAACTGGTGGTATGCCAGAAATGACATTTGAATGGGCTTTAAGAGAAAATGGTATTGATCCTAAAAAAGATTTAAATATTGATACGTCAATAGCTTTTGCTGCTATGCAAGGTGCTTTTATTGGTGGAACTGGAGACTTTGTTACTCTATTTGAACCTAATGCTACTTCAGTAGAAAAGGAAGGCTTAGGTTATATTGTCGCCTATGTAGGTGAACTAGGAGGGGCTGTTCCTTATACTGCTTACAATGCTAAAAGAAGTTATATTGATAATAATCCTGATATTATTAAAGGTTTTTCTAGGGCTATAAATAAGGGATTAAAATTTGTATCTGATAATGATGCAGAAACAATAGCTAAAAGTATTATTAGTTTCTTTCCTGATACTGCATTAAATGATCTAATTACTATGATTGATAGATATAAGAAAAGTGATGCATATAGAGAGACTATTAGTATTAATGAAGAAGAATGGAAACATATTCAAGATATTATGATAGCAGCAGGTGAACTTGATGAATATGCTCCATATGATAAATTAATATATGGAAAATACTTCAGTGAGTTCGAATGATATATTAGTAATTGATAATTTATCAAAGATATATCATACTAATAATAGTGAAATAACCGCTATTAAAGATTTAAATTTAAATATTAAAGATGGTGAATTTGTAGCTATTGTCGGTCCTTCTGGTTGTGGTAAGACTACTCTACTCTCTATTTTGTGTGGATTAGAAAATAAATCTAGTGGCAATATATTATTTCCTAAAGGTAAAGCTAAAATGGGATATATGTTGCAAAATGATACTCTTTTTCCTTGGCTTAATATCTTAGATAATTCTTTGTTAGGTCTAAAAGTACAAAAAAAAATTACTAAAGAAAATAAAGATAAGGTAATATCTATGCTTAATACTTATGGTTTAAAGGACTTTATCTATAAATATCCTAGTAATTTATCCGGAGGTATGAAACAAAGAGCTGCTCTTATTAGGACTCTTGCTATTAATCCTGATATTCTATTACTAGATGAACCTTTTAGTGCTCTTGATTATCAAACTAGATTAGCGGTATCAGATGATGTCTGGAAAATTATTAAGAATGAGAAAAAGACCACTATTATGATAACTCATGATGTAGCTGAAGCTATCTCTATGGCTGACCGTGTTATTGTTTTATCTGACAGACCTGCTAAAGTAAAAAAAATTTATACTATTGATATGGAAGATAAAGGTAATCCTACACATAATAGAAATTTAAAAGAATTTAGATTCTTCTATAATGATATATGGAAGGATATTGATATTCATGTATAGCAGAGAACATAAGTTATATCTAAGAAAAAAGAAAGTAAGGAAGATATTAGTTATATTTACGCAAATCTTATTAGCGGTACTTTTAATTTCTATATGGGAATTACTTGCTAAATATAAAGTTATTAATACTTTTATTACTTCTTCTCCTAGCAGGGTTCTTAGTACTATTATATCGCTATATAATGATAATAATCTATTTAATAATATATGGACTACTATTTACGAGACTTTAATTAGTTTTAGTTTAGGAACTATAATTGGTATAATTACTGCTACTATATTATGGTATTTTAATTTTATCTATAAAGTATTAGATCCTTATCTTACTATTTTAAATAGTTTGCCTAAGATAGCTTTAGGTCCAATAATTATTATCTTCTTTGGGGCTAATATTAATTCTATTATTATAATGGCTTTACTTATATCTGTTATTGTTACTATTATAACTGTGTATAATGGTTTTATATCTACTGATAAAAATAGAATTAATTTACTTAAATCTTTTTCTGCTACTAAAGGACAAATATTTAAGTATGTTATTTTACCTAGTAGTTACTCTACTATTATAAGTAGTCTTAAGATAAATATTAGTATGACTTTAATAGGAGTAATTATGGGAGAATTTCTTGTATCAAAAAGTGGTATTGGTTATTTAATAAATTATGGTTCTCAGGTATTTAATTTAAATTTGGTTATTTCAGGTATTATTATATTAATGATAGTCTCTTACCTTATGTATATAATAGTTAGTTATATAGAAAAAATACTAGTCAAAAATGATTAGTATTTTTATTATACTTGCATATTATATAATGAGTAGATACTACAAATTTGACATTTTAGAGAAAATCTGCTATAATTTAATACATGTGATGGCACATTATTCTAGTCAATTTAACTTACTATGAAGGTGAACCTAAAAGCTCACTAAAGAGCATATCTGTGAAACTTCTGGTGTTTGCTTTATGCGCCCAGCTTAGGGTGGATGCTGGAAGGTAAGGTTTTTGGGCGGTCATAATGGCATATGATACTACCCCAATCTCCGTGGAGACCTATCTTTGTGTTTTTTGTGACAAGAACAGGAATACGAAATGGGCTTGAACCTACTATGTGGGGAAACTTACGAGTAGCGTAGCTTGTCTTGAGTGAATATAGGGAATAATTGATCAGTTAGATATAGCGTAGCTAACTTTATCTAATATTGCGATTTGAAACTATATTTGCAAAAAAGAATTAATAGTAAGATAATTGCTTGAGGAAATCTCCTAGAGTGACATTTCTATGGGATTACAGTATGTACTAAGTGGTAATCAAGTCATATATCTGGTGACAATATATTGTCTTCTTTAAAGGGTAACCACTAATTTGGTAACGAATTAGTAGAAGACAGGGAAATCCTACTTGACCTAAGACATAAAGTTAACTTTAGAAATTGCCATTTTATGAAGTAAGGCCTTCGGGCCTTTTTATTATATTGGAAAGGAAATTTATGAAAAAGAAAAAAAGAAATAATTGGCCTCTTATTGTAACTGTACTTGCATTTACTATATCCCTACTCTTCTCTTTTATATCAGAATCAGTTATGCCTAAAGTAGGTATTATTGTAGGTATAATAATATTAATATTATTTATTTTAATAGGTATTATTTTTGATATGATTGGAGTAGCAGTAACTTCTAGTAACGAAGAACCTCTTCATGCTATGAGTTCTAAAAAAATTAAAGGTGCTAAAAAAGCTGTATCTTTTAAAAAGAATGCTGATAAAGTATCTTCATTTTGTAACGATGTAATTGGTGACATATGTGGTATCATATCAGGTTCTGCTGGTGTATCAGTAGCTAAAGGACTAGCAAGTACATTTAATTTAAATATTTTTTATACTGGTCTAATTGTAACGGCTTTAATAGCGGCTTTAACTATTGGTGGTAAAGCTTTTTGTAAAAGAATAGCTATAGATAATAATCATAAAATTGTATATATGACCGCTAAAGTTATATCTAAATTTGAAAAGAAAAAGAAGTAAATTATTTTATAATTTTGCTTCTTTTTTCAACTCTTGTTTTTTGTATTTTGGTATTTGTTTCATACAAATAATCTGTTCTTTTGCCTGCATATTGTGGACTATGAGCTAAAACATCACAGTGCTGAATTTGATATAGTTTCTGTGCTAATTCTGGATCACTTCTTATTAATTCATCAGATATTGCTTTGTCATGATTTTTTATTAGATATGTTATTGTATTTATATAATCTTCTTTATATCCTAATCTTTTTAAGATAGTATAAGCCATTTTAGCGGATACTATATTATGATTCGGATAATGTCTTATATTTCCCTCTTGATAAGAAAATGGTTTCCCAATATCATGTAATAGTAAAGCTAATCTTGTGTCAAAATCGTTATATGAAAGTTCTTCAGCATTATATAATGTTAATAATGTATGATTCCATAAATCATAATTGTGACATGGATGTTTTTGATCAAAGTTCATCATATATTTTATCTCTGGTATAAAGAATAATAAGGTATTTATATTAGTATTTATATTTGCTACTACATTATTACTAGTAAGTAATCCTTCTAAATAATCTTTATGCATATAATATTCCTCCTTTTTGTAGTTTATTATTATAGCACATTTTATTTATTTTGACTACTAATATTTAATAAAATACCCATACTACACATTGTTATTAATAGACTACTACCTCCATATGATAGAAAAGGAAGGGTTACTCCTGTTACTGGTATTAGTCCTACTACTACCATTAGATTAAGCATAGTTTGGAATGATAATCCAAAAGTAATACCAAATGCTAGGTATTTACCAAACAAGTCTTCACATTTCATAGCTATTTTAAATCCTGATATAATGATCATTAGAAATAAAGTTGTAACTAATAATACTCCCATAAAGCCAAATTCTTCACTTATTATTGAGAAGATAAAATCTGTTTGTGGTTCTGGTAAATAGAAGTGTTTTTGTATTGAGTTACCAAAGCCTAATCCTAGTAATCCTCCTGGTCCTATAGCATATAATGATTGTATTATTTGGAAACCACTACCTAATGGATCATTCCATGGGTTTAGAAATGATACTATTCTTTGCATTCTATATGGGGCTATTATGATAAGAGAAGCTACTCCTAATAAACCAAGTATTCCTATCTTTATAAAGAAATTCATTTTTACTCCACTTATAAATAATAATACTACTATAGTCATAACTATAACTACTCCTGTACCAAAGTCTGGTTCTAACATTATTAGACCAAATACTAATAATAGTACTCCTAATATGGGTAATACTCCTTTTTTTATATCTTTTATTTCTTTTTGATTATTAGATAAATACTTAGAAGTAAATATTATTAATCCTAACTTAGTGAATTCTGATGGTTGAATACCAAAGCTACCTATTCCAAACCAACTTCTACTTCCATTTCTTACTGTACCTATTCCTGGTATTAATACTAAAGCTAATAATATTGTACATATTATAAATATTATATTAGATTTCTTTTTATACTCTAAATAAGATATTTTAGATATTATAAATAATGCTATATAACCTACTATTAAGAATAGACCTTGTGATTTTATATATTTATATGGATCATTAAATTTATATTCTGACCATATATTGGAAGCTGAATATATCATTATTAATCCAAATATACTAAGTAATACTACTCCTATTAATAAAAATGTTCTTTCTTTTTTCAAGATATCACCTTATTATATATTATTAATAATACTTAATATTTATTCTATTCACTTTAAGTCTTATTGTCTTAAAGTGTTATTTCTAGCCATAGTCTAGAAATAATTAATAAGATATTATATTCACAGTGAAGTACTTTCTAACTTAGATAATTTCAAATAAAAAGAAGATAAACTAGTATCTTTTTAAAAGTATTGACTTCTACGTATCATTATCTATATAGACAACAAAGAAAAAGATTATCATAGCAAATGCTGCAATGTAATCCATTACTCAAATTTCCTAACCCCTGAGGATGAAAGAAAACTTTTTCATACAGAATCATTCCTTTCTCCCAGAGATACTCGGGAAAAATGGAGAGACACACCTTATAGGTATTACCTAGAAACTCTCCTATAATAGTATTGAATAGTTAATATATAATTGACTATTATTTTAATTTATATATATACAATTGTTTATGATAAAGACTATTATATAGGCTCTATCATACCATGGAAAACATAAACTTGTTTATGGTTGAAATGGCAAAAAGAAAAGACTACTAAAAAGTAATCTTATTATAACCATACTCCATATATTAAAGCACATAAGCTTAATATAAAACCTGCTATCCAGAATAATTTAACAATATCATTCTCTCTCCATCCTAATCTTTCAAAATGATGATGGATAGGAGTCATTAAAAATACTCTTCTTTTTAATAATACAACTGAAGATATCTGAATAATAACAGTTAATGTTTCTATTACAAATACTCCTCCTATTACCGCTAGTGATAATTCATGCGATGTTAAAATAGCTATCGTAGCCATTGTAGCTCCAAGGGTTAAACTACCAGTATCACCCATAAATACTTTAGCTGGATTTGAATTATATACCAGAAAGCCCATAATACTTCCCATTAGTATAAAGCAAAAGATACCCATATCGCTATTACCTTCAATCCACCAACTACCCATAGCAATTAAACCGAAAGCTAAGAAAGCAATTGCAGATAATCCTCCTGCTAAACCATCTAATCCATCAGTTAAGTTAACAGCATTAGATGAACCCACTAATAAAAATAAGATGAATACTCCATAGAACCAACCTAAGTTCCAATCAATACCTAAAGCTGATATTCTTAAATAAGAATCTCCCGCTGTATATTGTCTAAACAATACATAGAATACTAAAGCTACTATTAACTGAAGTAATATCTTTTGAAATTGTGTAAGTCCTTTATTTGTCTTTCTTCTTAAACTTATAAAGTCATCTAAGAATCCTATTAATCCATATGATAAGAATACAAATAATACTATAACTAGGTTTACTGAATATTCTATCTTACCAGTCAATAATAGAAATAATGTTATAGCAAATGTAGGAATTATAAAGATTAATCCTCCCATAGTAGGAGTTCCTGCTTTATTCCTATGAGCTTCTACATATATATTGATATTTTGTCCTGCTTTTAGTTTTTTTAAAAATGGTATAATGATTAATCCGAATATTGTAGCTCCTATAAAGCCCAACATTAAGGCAAATAATGATTTAGTTAATGTTAACATTATCCCACTCCTCTTCTAGATATATTATATCACATATATATTTAAATAAATATATCTTTTTACTTTATTTTACATTAGTAGTGTAAAGATATTTACTTCTTTTTATATAGTATTCTACCAATGCTCTTTAGATAATGAATCTTCTCTTCATAAGTAATATCAGGATTATTTAGTATAACACTTAAGTTTATTCCTTTTATATACTTCATAGTGAAGGCTTCTATCTTTTTATTAATAGATACTAAAGATTCGGGTAATACAAAATTACTAGGCATACTATCTTTATTAGCATTTAATGCTTCTATTGTATATAATTTATTAGCAAATATTATTCCATCAGTACGATGTAATTTCTTTAGTAATTTTTCTTTACCATAATAAGGATATTTAAATAATTCCCCCTCTTTTGATGCCGCTATTATAGCACAAAAGTAATAAAAATGCAAATTAACCTAAGTATAATCTAATACTAGAGTATTCTGGTATTCTACTTCCTGCTTCTGGAGACTGATTAATTACTTTATCTCCACTGCCACTATACTCTATAGTAAAAGATTTTAGTTTACTAGCTGCTTCTTTTTTAGTTAAGCCTACAACATCTTCTACAGTATAATATTTTTGGTCATACCACTGATACTTTTTATCGGTTCCACCTTCTTGTTTTTTAATATTTAAGGCTGATATAGCATCTTCTAGGATATTTTTTACTATAGGAGCACTAACTGTGCCTCCATACTGGGTTACACCCTTAGGATTATCTATGGCTAGATATACTACTACTTTAGGATCATTAGCAGGCATAAAGCCAATAAAGGATACTATATAATTACCATGCATATAAACACCATTATTAACCTTTTGAGCAGTACCAGTCTTTCCTCCTACTCGGTAGCCATCTATATAGGCATTCCTACCAGTACCTAATGATACTACTGACTCAAGTGTCATTCTTACTTTTTCACTTGTTTCTTTAGTAACAATATTTTCTCTTACTTTAGTAGGTTCTATTTCTTTAATAATTTGGCCTGTTTCATGTTCAGTAATTCTCTTAACAATATAAGGTTTATATAATGTACCTCCATTAATTGCTGCGGAGACTGCTGCTACTTGTTGAATAGCGGTAACACTAACTCCTTGACCAAAGGCAGTAGTAGCTAGTTCTACTGACCCTACTTTATCTAAATTGAATAGTATTCCTGAACTTTCTCCATTTAAATCTATACCTGTTTTTTTACCATATCCAAATTTATTTATATAATCAAATAATGTTTCTTTTCCTAATCTTCGGCCTAATTCTACAAAGCCAGGATTACATGAATTTTGAACAACCTCTAAGAAAGTTTGGGCTCCATGTCCACCAGCCTTCCAGCACTTAATCCTAGCTCCATCAACATTAACAAAACCACCATCATAAAAAGTATCTTTAAGTAAATCTACCTTACCTTCATTAACTGCTGCACTCACTGTTAATATTTTGAAAGTACTACCTGGCTCATAACTTGCCCATATAGCCATATTTCTATTTATTACTTCAGTACTATAATTCTTATAATTATTAGGATTAAAATTAGGTCTAGAACTCATACCAAGTATTTCTCCTGTATTAGGATCCATAGCTAATGCCCATGCTCCTTCTGGATTATATTTAGTTACAATATTATCTAGTTCTCTTTCAATAGATGATTGTAATTCATAATTAACTGTTAAATATATATCTAACCCATCTTCTGGTTCTACATATACGGAATTTCTATTTAAATTATTACCTTTAGCATCAGAAAAGTATTGTACTCCTCCATATTCTCCTGTTAAGATATCATCATACTGAAGTTCTAAACCACTAAGGCCTTGATTATCTATACCAACATAACCTAAAACATGAGATAACATTTCATTATTGGTATATTCTCTTTTAGATTCCTTTAAAAGATATACTCCATCAAAATGAAAACTATTTATTTGATCTGCTATATCGTAGGAGAGTCTTCTGCCTTCAGGATGTACTCTCTCCATCATTGTCTTCTTATATATATGTTTTTCAATATCTTCTTTAGAAACTCCTAGTACTTTACTTATTTGCTCTGCTACTAAGTTTTTATCTTTTATTTGATTAGGAATAAATACTAATGACGTAGTTGTTACATTACCTGCTAATAATTCACCATCTATGGTATATATCTTACCTCTATCGGCTTCTATTGGTAAATTTCTACTCCATAATCCATTAGCTAATTTATTAAGTTTCTTATAATCTATTACTTCTATATAAAATACTTTAGCTATTATTATTATAAATACTATTATTACTATTAGTAATACTATTTTAATTCTTTTATGTATATTCTTACTAAACAATGATATCACCCTACTAAAGAGTATTCTTGAATAAACAATTTAATTCTTAAAAACAGTTTTATTTTATGTCTTTTTACATATTGGTATATTTTCTTTTTATTAAAAATTTAATAAATATTTGGTTTGTTATTGTAATTATTTTATTTTTTTGATATATTAATAATGAAAGGAGTAAGATATGGTTAGTTATTTTATAGCTATGTTATTAGGAGGCTCTGTATTTATATTGCTTTTGGTTATAGCATTATATGCAGTTTATGTTATTGGACTTTGGAAATTGTTTAAAAAAGCAGGAAAACAAGGATGGGAAGCGATTATTCCATTTTATAACACATATGTGCTTGTAGAAATATCTGGACTTAATTGGTGGTATTTCCTTATTGCTATATCTGGCACTATTCTTGGCATGTTAAAAATTAATGGTCTTGATTATGTTGCTAATATTGCAACCTTAGTAACTAGATTCTTTATCTTCTGGAATATTGGTAAGAAGATGAAACAAAATCATGTGCCAATTGCTATTTTAGGAACTTTATTTGCTCCAATTGTTGCAATGGTACTAGGTTTATCTAATAGTTATCAATTCGATAATGCTATTTCTGTTAGTCCTAATGGTCCTTTTGGTTCTGAAAATACAAATACTGAAAAATATTGTTTAGGATGTGGAGTTAAATTAAAACCTAATGCTAAATTTTGTGATAATTGTGGAAAAAAAGTCGATTAGAAATTCTAATCGATTTTTTTATATAATAAAAACTTAAGATTCACTTAATATTATTTTGTTACATAATTAAAAAGACTGCTAAGAAATTAATTGTTTAAATTTCCTGACAGTCTCTAATTTTATGCATTCATTTGTTTTGCAACTTCGTCAGCAAAGTTTTCTTCTCTTTTTTCCATACCTTCGCCAACTTCGTATCTTGCGAAAGATAATACTTTCATATTTTTGCTTTCTACATATTTAGATACTTTCATTTTGTTTTCTTTTACAAAACCTTGATCTAATAAACATACTTCTTCATAGAATTTATTTAATCTTCCATTTACAATCATAGGTAATTTATTAGCATCTAGTCCTTCATTCTCTGCTTGTTCAGTTAAGATTTCTCTTTCTTTTTCTACTCTTTCAGTAGGTACTGAATCTTTATCTAAATATAGTGGTCTCATAGCCGCTATTTGCATAGCAACGTCTTTTGCTACTTCTTCATCAGTTCCTTCTAGAACTGCTAATGTAACAATTTTTCCACCCATATGTGAATAAGTGCCAAATACTTGATTATCTTCTTTTTCTACTAGTTCAAATCTTCTAAATGATAATTTTTCTCCAATAGTAGCAGTTTTGTCAATAATAATATTTTCAATAGTATTACCTTCTACTTCTAATTTCATTACTTCTTCAACTGTTTTTACATTACTACTTAAAATTGCAGTAGCAATTAAATCTACTAATCCAGTAAATTCTGGATTTTTAGCAACAAAGTCTGTTTCTGAATTTACTTCAACGATAACAGCTTTATTTCCTTCTACTTTAGCCTTAGCTAATCCTTCAGCAGCAATTCTTGTTTGCTTTTTAGCAGCTTTAGAAATTCCTTTTTCTCTAAGCCAAGTAATTGCTTCTTCCATATTACCATTTGTTTCAGTAAGAGCTTTTTTACAATCTAGCATTCCTGCTCCTGTTGCTTCTCTTAACTCTTTTACCATATTTGCAGTAATCATAGTATTCCTCCTTATTTTAAATTTTCAATTAATTCTTCTTTTTTCATTTTTGAATAGCCTTTGATTTCTTTTTTCTTAGCTAAATCTCTAAGTTCTGCTACTGTTAAGATATTTAAATCTAATTCTGGCTTTTCTTCTTTGATTTCTTCTTTTTCAGTAACTTCTTTAGTTTCTTTTACTTCTTTTTTATCTTTTTTAGCAAAAGTTTTTTCTTTAACAGGCTTTTTATCATCTTCACTTACATAATCAATAATAGTTCCACCATTTGCTTCAATAATAGCATTTGTTAATGAACCAAGTACTACTTTGATACTTCTTACAGCATCATCATTTCCTGGAAGTACATAATCTACATCGTCTGGATCACAGTTAGTGTCAATTAGACCAAATACTGGAATACCTAATTTTTTAGCTTCTCTTATTGCATTATATTCTTTAGTTGAATCTACAATAATGATTGCTTGTGGTAATTTAGTCATTTCTCTAATACCACATAAGTTTTTATTTAATTTTTCGTATTCTTTCTTAAGTCCTACTACTTCTTTCTTAGGTAATCTATCAAATGTACCATCTTTTTCCATTTTTTCGATTTCTTCTAGACGATTTACTCTTCTTCTGATAGTTTTGAAGTTTGTTAATGTTCCTCCTAACCATCTTTCAGTCATGTAATACATGTTACTTCTTTCTGCTTCTTCTTTACATACTTCTTGGGCTTGTTTTTTAGTTCCTACATATAGAACTTTACCTCCTTCTGCTGCTATTTTATTTAATGCTTCATATGCTTCTTCCATTTTAGCAACAGTTTTTTGTAAGTCAATGATATAAATATCATCTCTAGAGTTATAAATATACTCTTTCATTTTAGGATTCCATCTTTTAGTTTGATGACCAAAGTGAACTCCTGCTTCTAACAAATAGCTCATAGATACTACTGTCATATTAAACACTCTCCTTTCGTTTTGCTTCCAAATATCTCTTTTTTAATATCCACCTATTTAGGCACTAGGATTATTAAATCAATATTTGTGTATATTTTTTGAAAAGCCATATATATAGTACCATATTATGCTAAATAAGTAAATATTTTTCATAAATTTTATAATAAAAGTGCTATGACAGAGACCTTAGGCTCTGTCATTCCCTGAAAGACTTAATTTACTTAAGGCTGTAAGGGCAAAAGAAAAAGAGATAACTCTCTACTTCTTTAATATAAATGATTTTAATATAATATTATTATCGCCATCTTTTGTATATGATATTATGCCATCACTAGTTTCTTTATCTAAAATATCTGCTAGTCTAGTACTATAAGTAACTTTAACATTTGCTATATATTCTCCTTTTTTATATTCTACTTTATCACTAGTAATCATTGATACATATACACCATTACTACCAGGATGTCTATTATCAAAGTAAACATAGTCTTTATCATACTTAGTATTACCCATTTTACCTTTAGTTATTTTAAAATCTTCTCCTAGTAATTCTTTATAGTATTTATTAAATATCTTGTAATCTAAGTAAGATAAAGTAAAATCACTAGTAGGAGTATCTTCTACTACAGACTGGTCTCCTGCTGATAAAACTGTAAAACTTTCTATATTATCTTGATAACTTAATATATATTCCATAACAAATAATTGTCTATTTTCATATTTTCCTAGGTAATTATAATTATATTTAGGACTATATTTACCATTATCATCTTGACTATCAATACCTTCTTTTACTATTAACCAACCAAGAGGAGAACCTATTTTAGATAAATGACTATTTATTTCTTTTAGTTCTTTTTCTTCATCTATTTCTATTTTATTATCTTCTGTTACTAATATTTTATCTGCTACTATGTAACCCGCTACTAAGAAGCATATTATGCCTATTATTATACAAAAAATATTTAACTTTTTCATTTTTTATCACCTACTATAAGTATAACATATAATTAAAAAAAATTAACCTAAATTTGGTTAATTTTATTATTTTATTTTTCTTGCTTCTAAATAGAATCTCTTATCATAACTATGTCCCATAGAGAATGTTTTTCTTGGTAAGGCACCATCTAATATTACGGTTCTAAATAATTCTTCTTTAGGCATTGCTTCAAATAGAATGGCTACATTATTTTCTTCTTTGCCCATACCTCTAGTTGTTTCATCACCATGAATATAATCTAGTTTTCCTTCATGATCTTTTAGGTATTCATCTAAGAACATTTGAATAGAACCTACTGCTATATTAGATTTGGGATTACTAATATATAATTTTTTATCAAAATCTTTTGTTACCAATTCAAAGTATTCCCCTTTTCCTTCTTCATTGATATCATAATATTTATTTAATTCTTCAATTAAGTTATTTACATCTGTATTAAATATTACTCTATGTATTGGTTCGAATTCTAAAGCTTCACTATGTAAGTTTACTATTTCTACTAAGGCATATCTAGCTGGATTATTTAAATATTCTTCTTTGCTCATTGTTTTCTTTAGGTTTTCATAATTTGCTTTAGCAGTTGCTAATGAATGATTTCCATCTCCCATTGCAAATAGTAGTATTCCTTTATCTTTAACATTATATTTCTTTTCAAAGTAATCTTTATCCATAAGGCCCTCTAATCCTTTTTCAATATCTTTAATTACTTCATCAGATAAGTTATAACCTTTAATGTGACCTCCATTTTCCATTAGGTCAAAATCGTAAACGATATCTTTAGCTGTTACTTTGTTTTTTAAACTTTCAATAATATTTTTCTTTTCATCATCTATTAGAATCATTATATGTGGTAATTCTAATGGAGCATTTTCTCTTACTTTTAGTCTTGGTGGTATTCTTTCAATTACGGTTTTTTCAGTTGCTCTTATTAATGTTTGAGATCCCTTTTCATAAGAATAGTCTTCTAAGTCAACCATTCCCATTAATCCTTCTCTTACTTTACCATCACTTTGTTTTCTTTCTAGATAAATCATGGTATTGGGATATTCTTGGAAGACATTTTCTTTTAAATAGTCTTCCATTGTTAAATTTATCTTTTTGATTCTTTCTTCAACATTTTCTTCTTCTAAATATAATTCTGGTAAGATTAGATTTAGAGTTGATGGTGAAGAACCTACTACACTCTCTACTTCTTTCCAATATTCTGGTTCACTTGTATATTGGTCACAAGCTACTACTGACCATTTGGTCATGTCTACATCTTTTGGTAATAAGATGTTTGCTCTTTTAAATGGTAACATTTCTGCACTCTCCTTTTCTTTAATTATATATTAGCAGATATTTTATTTATTGTAAATATTTATTTGTTATTTAAGATGTCTTTTATTATCTCTCTTTCATCTAAATGTTCTCTTACACCATTTATTTCACGATATGTCTCATGACCTTTTCCTAATAAAAGAATTATGTCTCCTTCTTTTGCATTATCAATAGCATATTTTATAGCATCTTTACGACTTGGTATTTTTATGTATTTTCCGGATGTTTTCTTTAAGCCTATTTCGATATCATTCATGATATCATTTATGTCTTCATATCTGGAGTTATCTTCAGTTACTATGGTAAAGTCTGCTAGGGTTCCGGATATTTCGCCCATGTCATAACGACGTTCTTTACTTCTATTACCACCACAGCCAAATAAGCTTACTATTCTTTTTGGATTATATGCTCTCATTGTCTCTAGTATACTTTGCATTGATACTCCATTATGAGCATAATCTATTATAACACTATATTTACTAGATACTGGTACTATTTCTACTCTTCCTTTTACTGCTACTTTTGATAGGGCTTTTTTGATATTTTCTACTTTGCAACCTATTAGATATGTTGTCAAAATAGCACTAGAAGCATTATAAGCTGAGAATTCTCCTGGTGTATTTACTAGAAAAGTATCTTCTATGATTCCTTTAGTATTTAGTTCTAATCCTATAAAATGTTCTTTCCTTAATAATTTGATATTATCTATCAAAAGATTAGCATCTTTATTTTTACCAAAGGTATGTATATCACAAGTACTATTTTTTATCATATCTTCATAGTGGGTATCATCAATGTTTAGTATACCATGTTTGCATTTTTGGAATAATAGGCTTTTACTATAAATATAGTCTTCCATATTCTCGTGTTCTCCTTCACCGATATGGTCTTTGGTTAAGTTAGTAAATACTCCATAATCAAAGGAAAGGCCCTCTACTCTACCTACTTTTAAAGCTTGAGATGATACTTCCATAATGGCATATTCTACTTTGTTATCTACCATTTCTTTTAGATATTTTTGTATATCATAACTTTCAGGAGTTGTATTTACAGTATCGTAATGAGTGTTTCCGATAAATACTCCCATTGTACCTATAACACCTGTTTTATGACCATCTTCTTCAAGTATATTCTTAATCATCCATGATGTGGTTGTTTTGCCTTTGGTTCCTGTTATTCCTATCATAGTTAATTTACTAGCAGGATTATCAAAATAGTTTATGGCTAATAATGATAAATTCTTTCTTGTATTTGGTAATTTTACTACAGTTACATCTTCAGATACTTCAACATCTTTTTCGATAATGATTGTTGTTGCTCCTTTTTCAATAGCGGATTTTATATAATCATGACCATCTACTTGAGTTCCTGATAAGCATATAAAGGCCGAACCATTAGTTACTTTTCTTGAATCATAGTATAAACCTGATACTTCGGTATCTAGACTTCCTTTTATTAATTTATAATCAATGTTATTTAATATTTTTTCTAATTTCATTGTTTCACCTCTCTAATTTATTATATTACTTTTTGGATATTTTTTAAAGTTTTTTATTCCACAGTTTATTTTTTAATCCACAATTAATTAATAAAATAGGAACTTTAAATTCCTATTCTATTACTATATTTTCTGCTTTTAACTCATCTTTAAATATTTCTTTAAAGTTTACTAATTCTTTTTTTATTACATCTGGATATACGGCTTTGGTTGTTCTTACGGCATCGTATATATTTTTAAAATCTATTGTTTTACGATCTTCATATATAGCATTAGAGAAACATTGTCTTAATATTACTAAAGCTATATCGGGATATCTAGATGATATTTCATATACTCTTTTAAATTCTGTTGTCATATTTACAATGAATTTCATTATTTTTTCCTTAATAAAATCGGTATAAGGAAGAATTACTCCTGTTTGTTTTTCTAATTTAGGTAATGTTTTTAAAAGAATTTCTACGGTCATTTCTTCAGTTGGTTCTGATACATCTACTTTTTCAAATCTTCTTAAGAAGGCTTTATCACGCATAATATATCTTTCATATTCGTATGTTGTAGTAGCACCAATCATTTTAATTGTTCCACGACTTAGTCCTTCTTTAAACATATTGGCTAGGTCTAAGGCTCCTGCTGCATCGTTACCTATTAATGTATGTATTTCGTCAATAAATAAAATTACTTTCTCTTTTTGTTTTAATTCTTCTACTAATTTAAGGACTCTATTTTCTTCACCAGTATTAGTTAATAATGCTGTTGTATTGATACGATATATAGTATAACCATCTAAGGCTTTTGGTACTTCATGCCTTTGAATACGATAAGCTAGGCCTTCAACTATAGCGGTTTTACCAATACCTGGCTTACCTACTAGTACAGCTGATTTTTCTGGTGTTAGTAGTACTAAAATTAATTTTTTTATTTCTTCATCCCTTGCTATAGCAGGATTTGTTATGTATTCTACTTCAGTTAAATTATCCGAAAATCTTTCTAATATACTTTCCATTTATTTGCCTCCTAGTGAGAGAAGGATTAATATTAATCCACTTACCATTATGCCAGATAGAAAGATGGCGTCTAAAAAACCACCGTTTGTTCTTTTTTTATAATCATAATACATTTTATATTTTCGATTTGTCATGGTATTCTCCTACAATATATTTTTTATATCTTTCTTTAATTTTTCATCTTTAATATTTGCTAATAGTGTATTTAACTCTTGTGACTTTTGATATAATTTTAATTTTTCTTCATAAAAATATAATTTATTTTCTATTGACTTTATACTTTTATGAATAGCATTTCTACTTACATTTTCATTTTCACTTATTTCTCCTAATGATAAATTATTAAAATAATAATCTTCAAAATGTTCTTTTTGTTTATCACTTAATAGTTCACTATAGAAGTCATATAGCATTATTAAATATTCTCTTTTTTCCATTAAATTATTTTTACTAATGTATATATTACTTCAATAATTATTAGTAATACTCCTAATCCAAATAGTATATATACCATTTTTTTCTTTGATTCATCTTCAATGTAATAGTAGCAAATGCAAAATAAGAATAAAGCAAATAATATTAGTGTTGCTGGTAAAAAGACAACGTTTATTATGGAAAGGACTAATAATACTAGGAATATAACTCCTACTATTAAAGATATTATTAGTTCTACTTTTTTTAATCTTTCAGTATCTACTAATTTATATTTTTCTTCCTTCTTCTTTTTTATTTTTGATGTTTTTTCTTCTTTTTTCATTTTTTTATCTCCCTTTCTATTTCTTATAAATCTTTAAATAAACCATAAATATACTTTTCAATATCAAAGGCTTCTAAATCATCTTCTTGTTCTCCTAGTCCTACATATTTTACTGGTATATTTACTTCTTCTTTAATAGCAAGAACTATGCCACCTTTAGCTGTTCCATCTAATTTAGTTAAGACTATTCCTGTTATGTCGGTTACTTCACTAAAGGCTTTGGCTTGTGATATTCCGTTTTGTCCTGAAGTAGCATCTACTACTAAAAGTGTTTCATGTGGAGCATTAGGAATCAGTTTTTTTATTACGGAATTCATTTTGGATAATTCATTCATTAAGTTTACTTTATTTTGAAGTCTTCCTGCTGTATCTATTAGGATTACATCATAATTTTCTTTTATTCCTTTATCAACGCCATCATATACTGCCGCTGATGGATCTTTTGATTTAGTACTAACAACATCAATATTAGTTCTTTTTCCCCATTCTTCTATTTGTTCTATGGCACCTGCTCTAAAGGTATCCCCCGCTACTAATAGAACTTTTTTACCTTCTTTTTTTAATTTATTGGCAATCTTTCCGATGCTTGTTGTTTTTCCAACTCCATTAACGCCAATAAAAAGAATTACGGTTGGCCCTTCTTCACTATAATTTATTTTACTTTTTAAAACGCCATTATTTACATACATTATTAATAGTTCATCAATTATTATTTCTTTTAGAGTTTCACTATCCTTTATATTTTCTTCCTTTACTCTTTTCTTTAACTTATCAACAAATTTTACAACTGTATTTACACCAATATCTGCCATTATTAGAATATTTTCTAATTCCTCAAAATAATCATCATCAATATTCTTATACTTCTTAGATAACTTAGCTAATTCAGTTGAAAATTCTTTTCTTGTTTTAGTAAGCCCTTCTTCATATTTTGCTGCCTCTTTGTCTTTTGAAAAGACATTTTTTATCTTATTAAATAATCCCATGCTTTTTTACCTCCTGTTAATTATCTATATACATTATAACATTTTTATGTATAAAAATAAAGAAAAATTAAACATCTATTTTAGATATTTAATTTAAAATACTGTTTAATTCTTCTATTTGTTTATTTAATTCTTCAATATTACAACCATTTATCTTCTTCTTATCTGATATATTATATTTTTCTTTTATTCTGAGTATTCTAGCCACTGATTTGTTGATATCTTCTTCTTTTATTTTAGCTGTTTTTACCATTTTTATTACTTTATTTATTACTTTGTAATCATCTTTACGATATTTAAATAGGATAATATCTGCTCCCGATGTAAAAGCTTTCTTTAATGAAACACTTTTATATAATAAATCAACTGGTTTCATTCTTATATCATCAGTTATTACTAAATTGTCATAATGAAGTTTTTCTCTTAAATATTCTTTTATTAATTTTTTTGATAAGGATGATGGTAATCCTTGGGTTAGTTTTTTTATAACTATGTGACTTATCATTATGCCATCACAACCATTATCTATTGCTTCTTTGAATGGCAATATATGCTTATTTAATACTTCTTTATAATTAAAAGTATAAGGTAATAATATGTGAGAATCTTTTTTTGTTATTCCATGTCCTGGAAAATGCTTAATAATAGAAATTACATTATTTTTTTGCATTTCTTTCATATATAGTATTCCATATTCTTTTACTATATCAACATTATCAGAAAAGCATCTATCTTTTATAACTTTACTTGATGAATTGTTATCGATATCTAAATCTGGAGCAAAATTCATATTGATACCAGTATTATATAACATTTTGGATATTATTTCAGAATGTTTTTTTATTAATTTCTTGTCTTCTAACTTAGAAAATTTATTAATACTTTTTAAATTTTTTATTTCTGATGGCATTCTGTTTACGCGACCACCTTCTTCATCTACCGCTACGAATAAGGGTATTTTATTTCCTTTGTTAGCATCTTTTAATTTATTGATTAAAGTTAACATTTCACTATAAGAGGAATAATTTTTTTTATAAAGAATTACTCCTCCTATTTGATTGTTTTTGATTAATTCTAAAATTCCTTCTGTATTGGAACTGTTTATTCCAAACATAAACATTTGACCAATTTTTTCTTCTAATGTTAATTTTTCTAGCATAATTATACTCCTTTAGAGAAAACAGAAAAGACTATTTAGCCTCTTCTGTGCATCTTGTTTCTCTTATTACTGTTACTTTTATAGTACCAGGATATTTTAATTCATTTTCTATTTTTTCTTTGATTTCTCTAGCTATTTGATATGCTGTTAAATCGTCTACTTCTTCAGGTTTTACCATTACACGAAGTTCTCTACCAGCTTGAACGGCATATGCTTTTTCGACACCGGAAACATCATTACCTATTGCCTCTAATTCTTCTAATCTTTGAATATAATTTTCTGAAGAATCATTTCTAGCACCTGGACGTGATGCTGAGATTGAATCTGCTATTGAAACAATAGACGCTATAATGCTTGTTGGTGGTACATCTCCATGATGAGAAGCTATAGAATTTATAACAACTTCATCTTCACCATATTTTTTAGCTAAATCAGCACCAATTTTTACATGGCTTCCTTCCATTTCAAAATCAATTGCTTTTCCAATATCATGAAGTAAACCTGCTCTTTTAGCAAGATTGACATTTTCTCCTAATTCACCTGCTAATATACCAGACAAATTAGCAACCTCCATAGAGTGCTTTAAGGCATTTTGTCCATAACTACTTCTAAAGTGTAACTTTCCTACTATTTCTACTAATTCAGGATCCATTTTAGATAATCCAAGTTTATATAAAGCGTTTTTACCATACTCTTTAATAGCAGTTCTTACATCTGCACATGTCTTAGCATATAATTCCTCTATTCTAGCCGGATGAATTCTGCCATCTTTAATTAATGTTTCTAGAGTAAGTCTTGCTATTTCTCTTCTTAATGGATCAAAACTTGAGATTACAATAGCTTCTGGAGTATCATCAATTATTAAATCAACACCTGTTACTGATTCTATTGTTCTAATATTTCTTCCTTCTCTACCAATTAATCTACCTTTCATTTCATCATTAGGTAATGCTATTACAGATACTGTTTGTTCACTAGTAATATCTGCTGAATATTTTTGCATTGTGCCTACTAGCAATTCTTTACTCTTTTCATCAACTTCTAATTTGGCTTCAGCCTCTTTTTCTTTGATATATGCTGCTATTTCTTTTGACATTTTTTCTTCAACGATTTTCATTATTTCAGTTTTTGCTTGTTCTTTGCTGTATTTACTTATTTTTTCTAATTCTTCTAGTTCTTGTTTCTTAATCTGTTCCATTTCTTCTTTTGCGTCTTGAATTTTTTGCTGTTTTTCTAATAAATTATTTTCTCTTTCTTCTAGAGAATTTTCTCTATTTTGCATTGCTAAATCACGGCGATCAATATTATTTTCTCTTTGAAGAAGTCTTTCTTCTTGCTCTTTTATTTCGCCTTTTTTCTCTTTTATTTCTTTATCCGCTTCAATTTTTAATTTATGTATTTCTTCTTTAGTTTCAAATAAAGATTCTCTTTTAATTTTATCTGCATCTTTCTTTGCTTTTTCGATTATTGAATCTGCTTCTTTTTCTTGATTCTTTTTCTTTAAAGCATTTATAACTATAATGCTAACTAGTCCAACAATTAATCCAAGAACAAATAGTAAAATGGAGAAAACTGTTTCATTCATCTGAACACCTCCATTCTTTAATTATATATTATAGAAAAAATTATTAATTTTAATTTAAACTATACAATTTAATTGTATCTTAGTTTTCCAATGTTGTCAAGCAATTTTAATTGTAACAAAAAGAAAAAAGAGTTTTAAATACTCTTAATCATCACTGAAAAAATCATCAAAGAAATCATCATCATTAGTATTATCTTGATACATATTTGATATAGTTTCTGTTTTTACTGGTGTTTGCTCAA
>CAKPIH010000015.1 GCA_934162325.1 uncultured Bacilli bacterium | reverse complement strand
AGGAAGTGAATAAAATTGACTTGATATTTTAATTATTTATATATATAATTATTATAGGTGGTAAAATGAAGCTGTTATATAATAATAAAGATATTGATTTATATGAATGCAAAAGTTTTTTTTCTAGATTAAAAGGATTTATGTTTACTAGAAATATTGATAAAGCACTTTTATTTGATAGATGTAATAGCATTCATACTTTTTTTATGAAAGAGAATATTGATGTTATTATGTGTGATAATGATAATAAGGTTTTATTTGTTTATAAAGATTTAACTAAAAATAAAATTATACTTCCTAAAAAAGGAGTTAGAAAGGTATTTGAAACTCCTAGTGAATACTTTGATATTAAAATTAATGAAAGGATGATTATTAAATGAATGTTGCTATAATTGGTACTGGTGCTTATGGTATGGCACTTGCTAGTGTTTTTTATAATAATGAAAGTAAAATTAAAATGTGGACTAATAGTGAAGAAGAAAAAAATATATTACTTAAAAATGGGAAGAGTGATAAAGTAGATTTTACTATACCTAAAGATATTGTTATTAGTACTGATATGAATGAAGTTGTAGATGGTGCTGAACTTATTATAATTGCTATTCCGGCTAAGTTTTTGGATAGTACTAGTAAAGAGTTAAAAAAATATTATAATAATAAACAGGTTATTTGTATTGCTTCTAAGGGGATTGAACAAAATACTTGTAGATTTTTATATGATGTAGTTAGAGAGAATATTAATACTAATAATATTGCTATTATTTCAGGTGGTACTTTTGCGGTTGATATTGTGTATAAAGTTCCTATTGGACTTACTCTTGCTACTAGAAGTAATACTGCTAAAGATGTTTTATTAAAATATATGCAAAATGATTATGTTAAGTTAAGACATACTAGGGATATTGTAGGTACAGAAATTTGCGGAGCTATTAAGAATGTTATTGCTATTGCTTCAGGTATGTTAGATGGTATGGGATATCCTATATCTACTAGTAGTATGTTTATTACTGAATCACTACATGATATTAAGGCACTTATTAAAGCTCTTGGTGGAAATAAAAAAACTATTCTTTCTTTCGCAGGTTTTGGAGATCTTTTACTTACTTGTACTTCTGTTAAAAGTAGAAATTATACTTTAGGAAAAATTATTGGTGAAGGTAAAAGTAAGGAAGAAATTAATAAATATATTGAAAATACTACAATTGAAGGATTATATACTCTTAAATCAATTAAGAAATTATTAAAAAATAAAAAGATTAAGATGCCTATTATTGATCTTATTTATGATATTATTATTAATAATAAAGAACCTAATGAACTTAAAAGATTTTTAATTGAAAAAGAATAAAAGTAGTTAGTTACTATCTATGTAACTAGCTACTTTTTCTATGGTATTATTAAAATTATTATAATCTGTTTCAAACCATACTACTGGTAATTGATGATTAAAGAATGTATATTGTCTTTTGGCATAGTGTCTAGAGTTTTGTTTTATTTTTTCAATAGCTTCTTTTTTTGTACAATTACCATCTAAATAATTATATAGTTCACGATAACCAATAGCATTTAGTAATGGCTTGGATTTTATACCTTTGTCATAGAAGGATTTTACTTCTTCGAGTAAGCCTTGACTTATCATTTCATCTACTCTTTTATTTATTTTATCATATAATACTTGTCTATCTGTAGTAAGTCCAATAAAGATTACATTATATAGTAATTTATTGGTTTTATTTTTATTTATTGATTCGTTATTTTCTTTATAATAATTGATTGCTCTTATTAATCTACGACGATTGTCTTTATCTATTATGATATCTTTATCTAACTTTTTTAATTCTTCATATAGTTCTTCATTAGTTAAGTTGTCATAAGTATTAGTACTTTTTTCTTCAGATAATTTGTAATCATATAGGGCTGCTTTTATATAAAGGCCTGTTCCTCCTACTAGAATGGGTGTTTTATTTCTGTTTTGAATTTCTTTTATTTTTTCACGGCAATCTTTTTGATAGTGATAGATGGTATAGTCTTCAGTTACTTCTTTAAAATCTAATAAGTGATGAGGAATACCTTCTTTTTCTTCTTCAGTTACTTTGGCACTACCTATATTTAATCCTTTATATACTTGAACGGCATCGGCATTTATTATTTCACCATCATATTTTTTGGCTAGTTCAATACTTAATTTTGTTTTTCCTACTGCTGTTGGTCCTGTTATGACAATTATTTTATTCATATTGTCCTCCTTTTTAAAGAAAAGAAGATTTTTATTTTATCTTCTTCTTTTGATTATTTTGATTAAATGAATAATCTTCTACTTTTCTTAAACCTAGTTCTATTTCTTTTAATTCATTAGCTCTTCTTAATTCTAATGATAAATATTTTAATACTTCGATATTTTTGTTGTTATCTCTTAAGGCTAATGTTAAATTTCTCATTACATCTGTTTCATATGACATAATATCACCCCACTTGCCACTTATAATAGCATAATCTATGGTGTATGTCAAACATATTTTTAATTTAGAGACTTATTTTATAAGGCTCTAAATTATTATAGAAAGACCTTAGGCTTTCTATAACACGAAAGAGACCTTGGGCTCTGAAGTACTTTAAACACTTCTTTTAAACATTTTTTCTATTTCATATATGGTAAAATGAATTATGGTTGGCCTACCATGAGGACAATTATAGGGATTATTACACTTTCTTAATTTGTTTATAATTTCTTCTTGGGCTTCTTTAGTTATTCTAGTATTAGCCTTGACACTCATTTTACAACTTACTAACTTGGCTAGATTATCTCTAAACTTTCCTAGTGTAAAGTCTTTACCTTTAGATAGTATTTCTTCAAATATTCTTCTTACTATCTCTTCTTCTCTTCCTTTTGGTACCCAGGTTGGATGAGATATTACTCTAAAGGAATTAATACCAAACTCTTCTATTTCAAAATTTAATTCTTCCATTATATTTAAATTTTCTTTTATTTTGATATATTCATTATTGGGTAATGTTATTACTATTGGTACTAATGGAGAGATGGTATCATTATTAGGATGTGATAATAAGTAATAATTTCGTTCATAGTTTACTCTTTCTTCAGCAGCATGCTGATCGATTAGATAGATTCCTTTTTCATTTTCACAAACAATATAGGTTCCTAAGGCTAGTCCTATTGGATATAACTCTGGTAATTTATCATGGACTATTTCTTCAGCATAGTCTTCTTTTTCTTCTTCAGTATCATACTCATTATTTGGTTCTTCAACAAAGTTAACTAGATTATTTAATCTTTCTTTATCTTCATCTGGATATATTTTTTCTTCTTCTTTTGGTGCTATATTATTTCTATCTAGATTCAAGGTTAAATTTTTATATGTTATTTCAGGTCCTTCTTCTTTAGTTTCTATCTTTGGTATTAGTATTTTCTTCTTGATAGTACTTGTTATGGTATCTTCGATTAGGACTTTTAAATCTTCAAAATTACTAAACTTGATATCTTGTTTGGATGGATGAATATTGACATCGATTAGGGATGGATCGGCATTTATATTTATAACAACAATTGGATAACGAGTGTCTTCTTTAAATGAAGAATAGGCATCATTAATTATTTTATTTAGATATTGATTTTTGATTACTCTATTATTAACAAGAATAGTCATGTGATTTCTATTTGCTCTTGTTACTTCAGGTAGGGATATATAACCTGCTAGTTCATAGTCATCATTGGCATTTTTTATCTCTAGCATTCTTTTAGCAACATCTAGTCCATAGATTGATTTTATTACTTTTAACTGATTACCGCTACCATCGGTATTTAGGATTTCTTTATCGTCATTAGTTAGTCTAAACTTGATACTTGGATATGATAAGGCCATTTTATTGACATATTCGACAACATTTGCTAGTTCGGCATAAGGACTTCTTAAGTGCTTTAGTCTGGCAGGGGTATTATAGAACATACTAGTTACGGTTATTTGAGTACCTATTCTTGCTTCAGAATTTGTTACTTTCTCTATTTTACCTCCTTTGATGTGAACCATTGTTCCTACTTCTCCATCACATGTTTTTAATATGACATCGGATACAGCGGCGATTGAAGGAAGAGCCTCTCCTCTAAAACCTAGGGAAGATATATTCCATAAGTCATCATCGGTATATAATTTACTAGTTGCATGTCTTTGAAAGGCTAATGGGGCGTCTTCTCTATTCATACCGATACCATTATCTGTTACGATAATTTCACGGATACCAGCTTCTTTTAAATCTATTTTAATATTTGTTGCTTTGGCATCAACGGAGTTTTCTACTAATTCTTTTACTATTGATACGACTTTTTCTACTACTTCTCCTGCTGCTATTTTATTGGATAGTAGTTCATTCATTACTCTTATTTTATTCATTGTTTACCTCAATCATTTTATATGGTTTATCCATATTTCCTTCTTTTTTATAGATAGCTATTTCTCTTCCTTTTTTATCTATTAATAGAGATGATTCTGAATTAAAAAAGATGGGAAGAGACATACCATTTTGTACTTTCTTTAGGGTATCTCCCTCTATTATTGTTATGGGAATATTTGGCAGTACTTCTCTTATGGTAAGTAATTTATAGTTATCATTTTGAATATCTTCTAGTGTATAGGAGTCTTCTAGGGAAAAGATTCCTTGCTTTGTTCGTACTAGGTTTTTCATTGTTCCATAGGTATTTAAGTCATAAGCTATATCTCTAATTAGACTTCTTATATATGTTCCTTTGCTCACTTTACATTTTATTTTGAACTCGATGGTATTAGTTAGATACTTGGGGTCTTCTAGTAAATCTAAGGAGTATATTTCTACTTCTTTACTAGGTGGAGTTACTGGTATATTATTCCTAGCATATTCATAGAGTTTTTTTCCTCCTACTTTGACTGCTGAATACATGGGTACTTCTTGAAGATATTTGGTAGTATATTTTTTTAGTGTTTTCTCGATATCTTCTTTAGTTACTTTGGGAATATTTCTTTTTATTTCTGTTCCTGTTATATCTAACATATCTGTTTCATAACCTAGTATGACTTCTGCTACATATTCTTTGGTTTCTGATGTTAGTAGTTCTGCTACTTTTAAGGCTTTTCCTATCGGTACTATTAGAACGCCTTCTGCTAATGGGTCTAATGTTCCAGTATGGCCTACTTTTTTGGTATTAAACTTTTTAGATATGATATTTACGATATCTCTACTTGTATAATCTTTAGGTTTATTTACTACTAATACTCCATTCATTGATACTCTTACCTACTTCCTCTAGTACTTGTTTTTTTATTTCTTTATAAGGCATCTTTACTGTTACGCCAGCTGCATTGATATGGCCTCCGCCACCAAACACTTTTACTATTTCATTTACATTAATATGTTTACTACGAAGTGATACTCTTATTTCTTCTTTATACTTTCTTAAGAATATTGATACTTCTATTCCTTCTATTTCTAGAGGGATATTTACTAGAATACCACAGTCATTTTGGTCTACTCCAGTATTTATCATATCTTCTTCTATTATATATGATATAGCTACTTTTCCATTATAATAGAACTCTAAATTATCTAGAGCTATCTTTTTAATATTAAATTGATTTATAGTTATTGTTCTTAAGGCTTTATCATAAAGAAGAGATATATTTACTATTTTACTTAAGTCTTCAGCCATGGCAAAAGTACTTGGTAAAACATCTTGATGAGAGAAACCACCTGTATCAGTAAGTAAGCCTGTCATTAGGGATTCTCCTAGTTCTTTGGTTATCTCGATATTTAATTTTTTTATTATTTCATATACTATCTGACAGCAGGCAGGACGCTCTTTAACTAGATTTTCATCTCCATATTTAGTATTACTGATATGATGGTCAATTACATATTTTCTCTTTACTCTATTTAAGATATCACTTGGATCATTTACTCTATCTATGTTAGCAGTATCTAATATAATAGCGGTATCATAGTCTTTACTACTTTCTTCTTTGATATCTTTAAAACCCTCTAGAAAGTTAAATCTTTTAGGTGGCTCTTTAATTACTATATCTACTTCTTTACCTAATTTCTTTAAGGTATGATACATGGCTAATGTACTACCAATAGCATCACCATCAGGATTATTATGACAAAGTAAAACAATATTATTGCTTGTTAATACTTTGTCAATAATATTGTTCATACTTACTCCTCCTTATTTATTTCATCAATTATCTTTTCTATCTTGTTACCATATTCAATTGATTCGTCATAAACAAATGTTAACTCAGGCATTTTTCTTATTTCTACTTCATCAAATAGTTTACCACGAATAAAGGAACTTGCTCTATTTAATGCTTTAGTTACTTTTTCTCTATCAGTGTCTATTAGATTAGTAAAGTATACTTTAGCATAAGATAAGTCATTTGTTATATCAACTGCGGTTATGGTTACAAATTTGATATCATCATCTTTTACTTCTTCATTTATTATTTTTGATATTGCTTCAGTAAAGATGTGTCCTAATCTATCTAATTTTACACTCATAATTATCTTCCATTTCTTATTTTTCTAGTTTCTACTTTGCAAAAATCAGCATAATTTTCCATATTGGCTATATTATTTCTTACAAGTTTTTCTGCTATTTCACGGCCTTTATTAAAGAAATATGATTCTTTAGGATTTACAATTCCCTCAACTTCTATTTTCTGATCTGCAAGTGAAATGCCTTTGAATACCTCTGTAAAATATGATAAGCGACCTGCTGACTCAAGTGCATCTTTAAATGGTAGTTCTTCTTTTTTTACTCCTGAATTTCTTTCTCTATTTGCTGAAAGTTTTTTTAAACGATTTTCAATTATTATTGAATCTGCTACTTTTGAAACATTTATTCCTCTTAATCTTTCCATGTTTTTCTCCTTTATTTATGTTTATATTTTTTTTGGATTTCTTCTAATCCTTCTTTATATCCTTTTAAATAATGTATATTTTCTTTGACGATATTTGGTAATTTTTCAAATTCTATATTAGGATCTATTGCATCTATATATCCTATATTTTCTAATTGTGCTTGATTAAATTCTTTATTTACTATACCAATTACTAATCTTCGATCAGATGCTTCTGTGTAACCATATATATAAGATAATAATGCACCTCTATTTAAATTTTCTACTTCGGTCATAATTCTATTTATAATATTAAAATCATGTAATCCTGACAGTCTTTCCTTAATGCCTATTTCAATATATTCTTTGCTTTTACCATATCTTTCAAAATTATTCTTTTTATTAATACTTTTTTGTTGCTCTGCTATTATCTTGTCACTGATATATCTTGATATTTCTTTAGGGCTTTTTGAATAGTTTTTTCTATTTTTGGGAACTAATGTGCTATAATCTTCTTTCATAATTAATCCTTCTTACTTTTTCTTATTTTTTCTTTCTTTTGCTTCTAATCCCTCTTTATATCCTTCTAAATACTCTTTACTACTTTTTATTTCTTCAGGTAGTTCTTCTAATGATATGTTACTATCTTGGGCATCATTATATCCTACTTCTCTAATTGTTGCTAATCTTTCTATATCGGGATATTTTATTTGCATAGCAATTTTTTCACTGGCTAGGACATAATAACCATAATAATATGATTTCTCATCTCCAGTTAAATTATTAATATCATTACTAGCTTTTGTAGGTTCTATTGAACTAAAATCATATGGTTCTGCTGATAATCTATCAATCATACCTTTATTGATGTATTTTTTGGTGCCTTTTAAATAATATGTTGCTTGAGCTTTGGCTTTATTTCTATCTTCTGTTGCATAATAGATGGCCAACATTTCACTATATTCTTTTCTTGTACAATTAGGTATACGTCCATTTAACTTTTCTGAAATAAATTCACTTTTCATATTATTCTACTTCCTCACTTCTTTTAGTTCATATGCTTCAATTATATCTTTTTCTTTAATATCATTAAAGTTTTCGATGGTTATTCCACATTCTAAACCTTGTTTTACTTCTTTTGCTTGATCTTTTTCACGAGCTAGAGTAGCAATTATACTATCATTTACTACTACACCATCTCTTATTACTCTGGCCTTCGCTCCTCTTTTTATTACTCCTGATGTTACATAAGAACCTGCTATGGTACCAACTTTAGAAAATTTAAATAATTTTCTTACCTCAGCTTCTCCTAATACAACTTCTTCATATTCTGGTTCTAATTTTCCTTTTAAAGCAGCTTCCATTTCTTCTACTACTTTGTAAATAATATCATATAATCTTATATCTACACCTTTATCTTTAGCAGTTTCAGATATTTTATGATCTGGTCTAATATTGAAACCGATAATAATAGCATTTGATGCTTCTGCTAATACAACATCACTTTCAGAAATAGCACCAATACCACTTCTGATGACATTTATTTTCATGCCTTCAATGTCTAGTTTTAGTAATGAATTTTTTACTGCTTCTTCACTACCTTTAACATCAGCTTTTAATATAATATTTATTTCTTTTTCACCAGCTTCTTTTCTATTAAATAGATCTGCTAATGAAGCTTGTGTTTTTGGCTTATTTTTCTTTTCTTTTTCTATTTCTTGTCTTTGTTCTGCTACCTTTTTAGCTTTCTTTTCGCTTTCAAAAGCCATAAACTTATCTCCTGCTGATGGGCTTTCTGGTAATCCTGTTATAGATACTGGCATTGATGGAAGAGCTTCAACTAAGTTTTCACCTTTATCATTTTTAAGAGTTCTGACACGTCCTGATATTGTACCTACGACAATTGGATCTCCTAATCTTAAAGTACCATTTTGAATAAGTAAGTTAGTTACTACACCACTTGCTTTATCTAATTTAGATTCAATTACTGTACCAATAGCATAACGATTTGGATTAGCTTTTAATTCTCCCATTTCACTTAGTAATAAAATTCTTTCTAGAAGATCTTCTATTCCTTCACCAGTTACTGCTGAGATATTAACAAACATGGTATCTCCACCCCAAGCCTCTGGTTGTAAGCCATTAGCGGACATTTCTGTTAATACTCTTTCAACATTAGCTGTAGGTTTATCTATTTTATTTACTGCTACTATGATTGGTACACCAGCTGCTTTAGCATGGTCAATCGCTTCCTTAGTTTGTGGCATAACACCATCATCAGCTGCTACAATAATAATTACGATATCAGTTATTGATGCACCTCTAGCACGCATCTCAGTAAAGGCTGCATGTCCTGGAGTATCAATAAAGGTTATCTTTTTACCATTATAATCTATTTGATAAGCACCAATAGCCTGAGTTATTCCTCCAGCTTCACCACCTGCTACATTAGTTTTTCTAATAGTATCTAAAAGGGTTGTTTTACCATGATCTACATGACCCATTATTGTTACTACTGGTGGTCTTTCTACCAAATCTTCTTCTCTATCTACTATTTCTAATTCTTCAAAATTAGCCTCATCCATAGTACTTTCTTTTTTTAGGGTTTTATTGAAGTCTGCTACTAAGATTTCAGCAGTATCAAAATCTAGAGAAGCATTAATATTTACTAACATACCTAAAGCCATTAATTTTTTTATTAATGTTGCTGCTGGTACATTTAAGGCTCCTGCTAATTCTGCTACAGTCATATTCTCTTTGTAGGCTACTACATCATCACTATTATTATTAGTATTTGATTGTAGTTTTTCTTTATGTTTATACATTTCTTTTCTTTTAGCCCTAAAATCATTCTTTTTAGTATCTTTCTTGATAGGATTCTTTTTCCTATGTACTTCTTCCTTATCATTTGATGTTATCTCTTCTAGTTCTTCTTCATAAGAATCAGCAAAGTCTTCAATTTCTTCTGCTAATTCTTCTAATTCTTCAACTTCCTCTTCTTCATTCATATTTGCTATTTCATTATCTAGCATAATTATATCATCATCAGATAACATATCTTCTTCATTAGATACTTTGATATCTAGAGTTTGACATAACTTTAATATTTCCGATACTTTCTTTCCAACATCGTTTGCATATTCGGATACATTCATCATATGTATCACCTCCTATTTTATTATTTTTTCTATCTCTTCATAAACAGTATCATCTATCTTTACTTCTAATGCACGTTCTAATATTTTTTTATCTTTAGCCAAGTTTAAGGTATTTATATCTTTCTTAATATAAGCACCACGACCATTTGCTTTACCGGTTAAATCAGGAAAAACATGTCCTTCTTTATCTCTTACTATACGAAGTAATTCACTTTTAGGTAGTTGTTCTTTAGTAACAACACATCTACGTAATGGAACTTTTTTCATTTTATTTCTCAGATGCTTCCACTTCTTCAGCATTTTCTTCATTAACAGCTGACTGACTTTTTACTTCGATTTTGTAATGAGTAAGACGAGAAGCTAATTTTACATTTTGTCCTCTCTTACCTATTGCTAGAGATAAATTGTTGTCACCAACTACCGCTAATGCTTCTTTCTTGTTTTCATCTTTAATTGTTACTTTAATATCTTTAGCAGGACTTAAAGCATTAGTAATAAATTTAACTGGATCTTTATCATATAATATTACATCTATTTTTTCACCATTTAATTCTTTTAAAACGGCTGCTATTCTTCTTCCTTTTTCTCCTATTACAGCACCAATTGGATCTACATTATTATATTCAGTATAAACAGCTATTTTAGTTCTACTTCCGGCATCTCTAGCTACTGAATATAACATTACTGTTCCATCATTTAATTCTGGTACTTCTATTTCTAGTAATCTTTTTACAAAGCCATAATGACTTCTAGAAAGCATAATAAATGGTCCTTTTGGTCCAAGTTCTAGTTTTGATACATATACTTTTACTGATGAACCCATAACTAGTTTTTCACCTGGTATTATTTGATCTTTTGGTAAAATACCACTTGCTCTTCCTAAGTCAACAAAGTAATTTTTTTGGTCTTCTCTTGATAATGTTCCAACCATTAATTCACCATCTTTATCTTGGAATTCTCCTGATATGCTTTGTTTTTCTGCTTCTTTTACTCTTTGAACAACGATTTGTTTAGCAGTTTGAGCTGCTACTCTACCAAAATCTTTAAGTGGTAATTCTTTATCTTTAATAGTATCACCAAGTTCAATTCCTTCTACTTCTTTAGAAGCATCCTCTAATGATATTTCCAAGTCAGGATTTTCTACTGTTTCTACTACTGTCTTATATGAATAGATTCTAATATCTCCTGTTACATCATCAACTTTAGCCATAACATTGGTTAATCCTTCATTTTTCTTGTAAGCTGCAGCCATAGCTTGTTCCATAGCTTCAACAACTACACTCTTATCTATTTTCTTTTCTTCAGCGATAGCATTTAATGCTTTCATAAATTCTTTCATTTGTTTCTGATTCATTTTTATCTTCCCTTCTCCTTTGTCGATACATCTAAAGTGTATGATTCTTTTATAGGATCTTCTCTATCTAATATTGGATTGATAATATTTGTTACTTCAACACATTTATCTATATCAATTATTTCATCACGATCTATTACGATTCTTAGATATAAATTATTATCTTCCTTTTCTAGATTTATGGAGTCTATTCTTACTCCTACTTCTGCGACTGGTCCTTCAAGCATTTCTCTTATTTTTTCTTCTACTGTCATATTTCCTCCTAATTAATATATATAAAAGAGTGGATTTTTATGCCACTCTTTCTTCAAGACAGTTATATTATAGCACATGTTTATAGTAAATACAAGGTATTTTTTTGTTTTTTAATGACTGATTCTTAAATATGGAGACACACTTGGCTTCATATTTCTCTTTGAAGACACTTAGGCTTCAAAGATGAGTGGGAAACCTTAGGTTCACACTCTATGTGTAAAGATAAAATTTACCATTTGCTTTTTTAACAAAATTATTGTATAATTATTAGGCAGTGGTTATTCTTTTAAAATTCAATATATTAAATTTTTATTTTTTAACGAGGAAAAATATTTTGAAAGGAGAAATTAAATGAATACAAAAATTATTCCCTTAGGAGGACTTGGGGAAGTTGGTAAAAACATGTATACTGTTATGCATGGTGATGAAATTATTATTGTCGATTCTGGTGTTATGTTTCCGGATGATGACTTACTTGGTATTGATTATGTTATACCAGACTATACATTTTTAAAAGAAAACGAAAGTAAAATTAAGGCTTTAATTATTACGCACGGACATGAAGATCATATTGGTAGTATTCCTTTTCTTTTGCAATCGGTTGCTATTCCAAAGATTTATGCTCCCGCTAATGCTAAAGAACTTATTGATAAAAAATTAGATGAAAGAAATATTGTCTATAAAGACATGGTTGTTTATGATGAAGACACTGTAATTAAAACTAAATATTTTAATATTGAATTTTTTAGAACAACCCACTCGATACCTGATTCTCATGGTCTTGCAATAGAGACTCCTGATGGTACTATTGTTATGACTGGTGACTTTAAGTTTGATATGACTCCTATTGGACCAATGGCTAACTTACATAAGATGGCAAGAATTGGTGAAAAAGGTGTTAGTGTACTTATGAGTGACTCTACTAATGCAATGAGTCCTGGCACTTCTCTTAGTGAGAGTGTTGTTGATGAAAACTTGAAGGAAATTTTTTCTACTTATACTAGCAACAGAATTATTCTAGCTACTTTTGCTTCAAATGTTTATAGAATTAAACATATTATTGAAACTTGTAAAAAGAATAATAGAAAGATTGCTTTATTTGGTAGAAGTATGGAGAACATGGTTGATATTGCTCTTAAGTGTGGTTACTTTGAGGATAAGAGTATTATTATTACTGCAGAAGAAGCTAATCATTTGAAGCCTGGTGAGGTATGTTTACTTTGTACTGGTAGCCAAGGTGAACCATTAGCTGCTCTATCTAGAATTGCTGCTGGCACACATAGACAAATTAGTTTGATGCCTAATGATATAGTAGTATTTTCTAGTTCCCCTATTCCAGGTAATACAGCTTCTGTATCAAGAACTATTAATAAACTTTATAAAAAAGGCGTTAAAGTATTTACTAATGCTATGAGTGAAATTCACTCTTCAGGACACGCTAATCAGGATGAACTTAAACTTATGATTAGATTATTTAAACCTAAATACTTTGTTCCTTACCATGGTGAGTTTAGAATGCTTAAAAAACATACAGACCTAGGTGTTATGTGTGGTATTCCAAGAAGAAATACTTTCGTCTTAGAAAATGGTGATGTTCTTGCTCTTGATAAAGGACAACTATATAAAGATGGTAAAGTTCAAGCTGGTGAAGTTTATGTCGATGGTTCAAGAATTGGTGATGTTGGGTCTGCTGTTATAAAGGATAGAATTCTTATGAGTACTAATGGTATTTTAGTTATTATTGCTAATATCGATATTGAGCATAAGATTCTTTTAGGTAGTCCGGCAATTACTACAAGAGGATATATCTTGGTTAATGAAAATGCCGACTTAATTAAAGAAATTCAACATAATGCAGAAATTATTATTAATAAAGAACTTAAAAAGAAATTCTTTAACTTTAATGATATGAAGTCAGAAATTATTAATGGTCTTATGCCAATTCTTTCAGATAAGACTGGTAGAGTTCCTATCATTTTACCTATCGTTATGGGTATTAAAACGCACGCTAAAGAAGATGATAACAATAGTAAAAAAGATGTTCAGTCTAAGAAAGCTATTAATAAGAAAGAAATTCCTAATAAAAATAAATAATTATATAATTAAAATAACTATTACCCAGGGAATGGATAATAGTTATTTTTTTATTTACTAATTGGAGTAAATATATGTTAAAAACAAAAACATAAATCAAAAATAAATTATTATAACAAACGAACTATTTAATAAATGAGCGGTAATTCCTACTTTTAATTTTTTCTACAATAGGGTTTTGAAGTTTTGTACTTTTTAATTTAATATAGGTTTAACAGATTTTTGTGAATTTTATTTAATATCTAACATAAAAAAGGGATTAGTTGATATATTAATCAACAATAAAATAATTTTTATACATTTTTATAGGAATTACCATTAATAACACATTAGGTGTTTTTTATTTTTCAAACTAGAGCGTTATGTGTTGTTACTCTAGCAATAACCTCCTTATTTTCAGATTTCGCCCATTCTTAGATTTGTACTTTTACTCAAATATTATTAATGAATTTCTTTGAAAAAGTCTTCAAAAAATTCATTAATTTGGTAGGCCTTAATATCGCAATAAGTATACTATATGGATTAGTACTTGTCAACAGGTTTTTATTAATTTTGTCAATTTTTGTCAAATTTATTTAATCTGTCCACAGGTAGTGTGGATAAATCTATATTTTATAAGGTTTCTCATATGTAAAATAGTGTAAACTTTAATAATATTTTTATGAGGAAGACTAATCTTAGGCTTACTCATTTTATGATAGAGACAAATGTTTTGGCTCTATCATACCACGGAAAACATAAACTTGTTTATGGTTAAAGTGGACAAGAAAAAAGAAAATATATGGTTATATACTTTCTATATTATCTTACTATTAGTATTTGGCCTACGGATAGTAGATTTGATTTTAGATTGTTTAACTGTTTTAATCTATCAACAGTAGTATCATATTTTTTGGCTATACTATATAGGGAATCACCTTTCTGAACGGTGTAAGTTGTCTCTAGATTGGTATCTGTTGGTATTAGTAATACTTGACCTATTGATAATAAATTAGTTGTTAGATTATTTAAATCTTTTATTTTATCAATGGTAGTAGAATATTTTCTGGCTATGCTATATAAGGAATCGCCTTTTTGAACTGTATAACTAATGGTATTTTCTTCCTTTTCTACATTGCTTGCTTTATCACTTGGTAATTTTAGCACCTGACCAATACTTAGGGTATTACTTGTTAAATTATTGATTCTCTTTAGTTCATCAATGGTAGTATTATATTTATTGGCAATGGAATATAAGGAATCTCCTTTCTTTACAATGTATGTTGACTCTGGTAATAATGCACTTGGTATTTTTAGTAATTGTCCAGTTGATAGAATATTTGAAGTTAAGTTGTTAGCTTTCTTTAATTCATCCACAGTAGTATTATTAGCCATGGCAATTGAATATAAGGAATCTCCTTTTTTAACGACATAGACATTTTCTTCTTCTTCATATATTTCTTTAGTTGGTATACGAAGCACCTCTCCTATTTGAAGGGTATTTGATGTTAGATTGTTTTCTTTTTTTAGTTCTGAAACAGTAGTACCTAATTTATTTGCTATGCTATATAGGGTATCGCCTTTTTGTACAACATAGGTATTGGTTATTAGACCATTCGGAGCTTTATATGGTACTCCTATATAGTTTGCTACTGCTGATATGACGGCTTCTGCTAGTTCTTCATAGTTTTCTTTTAGAAACTCGACATCTTTGGTATTATCAATAAAGCCATACTCGACGATTAGTGGTTCTAGATTACCAGTATTTCGATGTATGAAATAGTAGTCTTTTGAGGTATCACTCGGTAATCTTCTTTGGTAATATTTTCTTGTTGCTTGACCAGTTGCTCCTATGTTTTCTAGTATTCTTTTAGCTAGGGTATCTTTATTTCTTAGAGCATAGATGACTTCGGCTCCTTCGCCGCCCCCTGAATTAACATGGTTCGATATTAGTATAACATCAGATGAATTACCAAATTTATTTAAAATAGTGTTTACTCTATCAGTTGGAGATAATGTGGTATCTGAGTCTCTAGTTATAGCTACTGGTATTCCTAACTCTTTAAATCTATCATACATGTATTTGGATATTAATAAATTATAGTCTTTTTCTAGTAAATTATTGCCTGTAGCACCAGAATCTGTACCACCATGACCTGGGTCAATTATCACTTTACGGACCGCTCTATCTTCATTATTATTCATAGTTATCACCTTCAAAGTAGTATATGTAAATAATGTTAATTTGGTTAACTTGACTAATATAAAAAGATACTATTTTTTAGTGCCTTTAGTTTTTATTTAATGTATTATTTATTATTTTTCTTATTTCAATAATTCTTTTTTCCATAAACTCAGGATTATCTTTAAGCCACTTTATGTTAAGTGGGGATGGATGCGGCATGACTATTGCTAATTTATCAAATAGTGTATTATTTTTAAATATTAGGTCATTATAATCTTCATCTGGAAAAAATGTTTTAGCGGCTTTAGCTCCGATTATGATATATATTTTGTTATCTATATATTCTAATTCTTTCTTTATCCATTTTTCATAGCATATTTTAGGTGGTGCTTTATCACATCCATTTTTATCTTTACCCGGATAGCAATGCGCTAAGGCTGTGATAAAGAAGTTATCTGGATTATAGAATTCTTCATCGGTTATTTGATACCATTCATATTTTAATTTTTTACCGCTTTGATCAGTAAATGGCTTTAGTGTAGTATCTACCGTTTTTGATGGTGCTTGACTTATTTGAACTATTTTTGAAGTAGCTGAGCCTATGACTACTGGATGTGGTTTGAAGCCAAACCTATCTTCACAAATATTACATTTTCTTATTTCTTTTATTATATTATTAAAGTCTTTTTCCATATATTTTCTTTTTTATATTTTCCATTATTTACACCTACCTTATATATTTTTTAATTTACTTGTATATTCTTCTTTAGGCATTTTTATTATCTCCTAACTTAATAATTTCTTTTATTATATAATTAACACAATCATTAAAAATTGTATTTAATTCTTCCTTTGTAAAAAGACAATATCTATGTTTAAATTTTCTTTCAAATAAACTTAACTTATTAAAATTTGAAAATTCATTTTGTAGATAATTAAACCTATGATTTACAAGTTCTTTATTTAAGAATTTTGGTATTAGTTTATCAATGTTTGACATTACTATATTTATATCTTTAGGTATATCTACTAGACCATCTTGATATAAATATTTACCATATAATTCAAAATCTTTATGTTTATATTTTCTCTTCTGCTTCTTTTTATCTTCAATATCAATGTATTTTATTTTGTTATTTTTAAATTTTATTCCTATTATATTGTTATTCATATCTTGTACCCAACATTTGGTATATACAACATTATTAAAATAAGTATCTGTTAATAAATGGGAATAGTATCCTAATATTAAATCATTATTAAGTTCATTTTTGTATGTATTTAAAAATTTGTTTATATTTATCATTTTTTCTTTAGGGCAAGATGGAAAAGGAATATTGTCATAAAAATGTGCTGTATAACGATTAATAATAGTACCTTTATCTACATCTGGTATTAAATTACCATAGTAAAATAAGTCTTTATTTAAATTTAATTTTTTATTAACTTCTTTTGCTACTGCTAAATGGACTGACCAACTAGGCATTATATCACCTCTATTGTTAATTTAAGTATATCATAATTTTAATAATTTATATGTTATATTTGGTTATTTTTACAGTATTTTGACATTTTGTATTTAATTAGTTATGGCTTATATATAATACAACATAAATATTTTAAATTTAGAGACTATATAATAGGCTCTAAATTACCTCTTAAGACCTAGGCTTAAGATGATAAAGAAAAAAACATAGACTATATTAATCTACATTATTTACTTTTATAGTACTTACATACTTTATATTTAATATTTTGTCATATAGTAATTGCTTATTTTTTAATATTTTTATAAAACTATATATATAGAAAATTATAAATATTAAAAATGTATTTAATCCTATTATTACTGATAAATAGTTAGGTATATTTTTAGCCAATAACATTTCTAACTGTACCACTACTGAAAATATTCCATAGCAATATAAATAGATAAAGATATTTCTTAAAGTTAATCTAAGTAATCTCTTATCTGGTACTTCTAATGATACATTTATTATTCTTCCAAAGATAGTTTGGTTATGGTTATAATATGGAATGATAATAAAGTAAAGAACCGCTAATAAAAGATTTATATATTTATTATTTATTAAAATTGATACTAACATTATCATTAGTAGATAGATAAAGATATCTCCTAGAAAGAGTGTTATTCTTCTTAAGGAAGATACTTTTTGTCCTTCTTTTAATGATTTGGTATCGATATCTTCTCTTGTTGGTAAATATTTTTGGATAGGACTGATTATTAAATATCCCAGAAGACCTCCTAATGTGTTTATTAATAGGTCATCTACATCAAAAGTACGATATGCTCTAGGATAGATATAATATAATCCTGTTAACTGAGTTAATTCAAAGAATAGTGATATTAAGAAGCTTATAATTATTGTTTTCTTTAATGAACATTTATAGTAGTATCTTAAATATACTCCTAATGGCATAAACATTATTATATTAAAGATAACAGTATATATACTAGGCATAGTTATTATTTTTAGAATGTTTATTTGTTTTAATTCTATTAGGTCCTCTACTATATCTTTGATGAATGTTAATGGAATTAACTGAGGATTAATCACTTTCATTTTGATTACTTCTTCTTTGGTTGGAAGAGGTAATATTACTAAAAAGTAGATTGTCATTAGATATAAGATAAAGGAATATATTATTAAAGTTCTTAATTTGTTTACTGATCCATAATGATGATATTCATATATTATATATGGTAATGTTATTAATAAAGCTAAAAAAGGAAAGATTATTAAAGCTGCTTTTATTGGTACTAAATAGCTCATGTTATCTCTCCTTTATTATGTTTTTACTACAGTAGTATGTTACTAAGAAATATCCTCCATAGATTACTACTAGAAATACTGCTGTTAATATTATTGACGATAGTAATGATTCTGTTCCCATTGTTTTTAAGATATAATTAGCAAACTCTATTCCAAATATTGAGTGAATTATAGCTAGTAATAATGGGAATAGGAAGAATACTGCTATCTGATTAAATAGGGCTTTGTTTATCATTTTCTCATCTGTTCCTATTTTTCTTAACATATTAAATCTTTCTTTATTATCAGTACTTTCTGATAATTCTTTTAAGGCTAAGATAGCCGCACTTGATATTAAGAAAATTATTCCTAGATATAGTCCTACAAATGTTACCATTGCTCCTAGTCCTATAGATGATGCATAGATATCTATTTTGGTATTATATGTTAGTAAGGTATCTTTGTTAAAATGATTATTCATTATAGTACTAACTGTCTCTTCGATATCTTCTTTTTCTTCCTTAGTGTCTGCTTGATAGTTAGCCGCTAAAACATTTTTATATGGATGAATACCTTCTAAGGCATTATCTGGTAATATTATTACTCCTACATTAGTAGCACTTCCACTTAGTTCGATAAAACCATCTTGGCATTCTTGATATTTTGGGTAGTAGTCTTTGCTATTTATAGTTAGTTTGGTATTATTTTTTAGAGCTATGTTTCGGATGCCCGCCATCATCTTATAATTGGCTATAATTACATATTCATTATCTTTTAGAGTTAATTCTTTTTTGTTATATAGTTTTGCTAGACGATTGTAGTCACTTAATTTTATTAGTGTTTCTTTATCTTGATATGCTAGGAGTGGATAATCTTTTCCTATTTGTTCTATTTGGTCTCCAAAAGAATCTTTTAGAGTTATTTCTTCTACTCTATATGTATTTATATCTACTACATCTTTTAGATACTTATATACATCTAATCTTTGTAAGGTATCTTTGACAGTGGTGTTATAGTCCTCTATTATGTCTTTGGAGAAACTTTCCTCTTCTTCATCTGATAATTGTTGTAATTTTGAGAACTGAATATCAACGGGTGCTAAATCTTTTAGATTACCTGATAGGGAGTTCTTTATAGATAATGCTGAAGAGAAGATACATATAGTAAAGAATAGCATTAGGCATATTATTGTCATTGAAAAGACTGTGGTATTTATTTTACTACTTATTTGACGAACGGTAAAACTATTTAGTCCTTTGTAGTAGTATTTTTTTAGATGCATTACTATCTTTAGGATTAGACCTGATAGTGACCAAAAGATTAGAAATGTTGATACGCATCCTAGGGCTATAGGCAACAATATTCCTCTTATGGTATTCATAAGTGGTGAAGTACCAAATCCATCTGTTACTAGATAGTAAGCATATGATAGTGCTATGACAGCAATTATAAATACTACTGCGCAAATGATAGGATTTTTTAATTTTACTTTTTCGGATTTTTTATTACCATGTAATAGATCTATTAGTTTACATTTGTTTACAATTATGGTGTTAAATATCATTACTATTAGATACATTATGCTAAAGTATAATAAGGCTTTTAGGGCCGCTGATGATGAAAATGTAAACTGGAATTTTGTTAAGTCGGCTTCAAACATATTGGCTACTAAGATACTCATTAGTTGTGATAAAACTATTCCTAGGGCTAGGCCTACTCCTAAAGAGATAACTCCTATTATAAGAGTTTCAAAGAAAAGTATTAGAGATATTTTTCTTTTGGGCATTCCTAAGGTTAAGTAGATTCCAAATTCTTTGTTTCTTCTTTTTATGAGAAAACGACTGGCATAGATGATTAGAAATCCTAGAATGAATGAGACAAAGACACTTACTCCTCCTAGAATAGTGGTCATTAGTTCTATTGCTTCATACTTTGATGATGAGACATTTAGCATTACTGTTTGACTATCTATGGCATTAAAGACATAGAAAATGGCTACTCCTAGTACTAGAGTAAAGAAATAGATGGCATAATCTTTGATACTTTTGGTTATGTTTTTTAGTGACAATTTAAAGAGCATCATTTATGTCTCCTCCTAGTAAGGTTACGACATCTATTATTTTATCAAAGAATTCTTTTCTGGTATCATTTCCTTTACGAATTTCGTTATATATTTTACCATCTTTTATGAAGATTATTCTAGTAGCGTAACTTGCGGCATAAGCGTCATGGGTTACCATTAGAATAGTGGCTCCGAAAGCATTATTTAGATATGTTAGTTTTTCTAGAAGCATTTTTGATGACTTAGAGTCTAGGGCTCCGGTTGGTTCGTCTGCGAGTACTAAGCATGGATTTGTTATTATGGCACGAGCTGCTGCTACTCTTTGTTTTTGTCCTCCACTCATTTGGTAAGGATATTTTTTTAGTACTGATTCGATGTCTAGTTCTCTTGCTACTTTCTTTATTCTTTTATCTATTTCTTTGGGACTTACATTTTGAATTGATAAGGCTAGTGCTATATTTTCATAGGCTGTTAAGGTATCTAATAAATTGAAGTCTTGAAAGATGAAACCTAAGTCTTCTCTTCTAAACTTATTTAGACTATTTCCTTTTAGTTTTGTTATGTCTGTTCCTTCTACATAAATATGTCCGGCGGTTACTTTATCAATTGTGGATATGCAGTTTAGTAATGTTGTTTTACCTGAACCTGAGGAACCCATGATAGCGACAAATTCTCCTTTTTCTACTTCAAATGATATGTTATCTATGGCTTTAGTTAGGCTTGATTTACTTCCGTAGTATTTTTCAATATTTTCTATTTTTAGTATATTTTCCATATTATTTTCCTTCCTTTCGTAATTAATAATACTAGATAATGGGATATTTGTCGTAAGTTTAATATTACAGTATATTACTTTTTTGTAAGGTTAGTCTTCTGGGTGATAAAGTTTATTTTTGCCAAAAGTTATTTTGACAATGGTATATTCTTTTTCCTCAGATTCTATTTCTATTTTATGTCCTAGTTTGGTACATAATTTTTTGGCTATGTATAGACCCATGCCTGTTGATTTGATTTTATCTCTGCCATTAGTACCGGTAAATGATTTTTTGAAAACATTTGGGATATCACTTTTGGGTATGCCAATACCGTTATCTTTGATGGATACGACTATTTGATTGTTGTCTTCCTGTGTTTTTATTTGGATATAGGAGTTTGGAATATCTTTTTTATATTTGATACTGTTATTTATAATTTGATTTAAAATGAATTCTAACCATTTGGTATCGGTATAGACTTCGGTATTTTTTATATCGACGATTAGGTCAATTTTATTTTCTAAGAGGTCATCTTTATTTTTAAGGGCTACGGATGAGATTATTTTTTCTAGTTTTACTTTTTTGAAGATAAAGTCTTCACTGGTATAGTTACTTCTTACATAGTAGAGGATTTGGTCGATGTAGTTATCTAGTCTTCTTATTTCTTCGATATATTCTTTTGGTACTTGGTTTTTATGATTATGGGTCATAAGGATTAGACTTGATATTGGTATTTTTACTTCATGTATCCACATCTCGATATAGTCTTTGAAGTCTTTGGTGCTATTTATGTAACTACTGACATTTTCAATCATTGATTTATTGATGTCATATAAGGTGTTATATATTAGTTCTTCTTCATAAGTGGTTGGTTTGGGTAATGTTTCTAGGACTAGGTATTTTTTATCTAGATTTTTGGTATTGGTTATGATGGTGGTATAGAAGGTTCTTTTTTGGAAATATGATATTAAAAGGGCTATGATTAGTGTTAGTAGTAGTAATACTATGGTTACTATTATTAGTCCCTCTGGTACTTTGAAGGCTATGTCTAATAGGGTTATTAGAATTATTGATATGATTGTGATAATGATTATGGTTATTTTATCTTTTAGATAGTTTGTTAATTTCATAATAGTATATATCCTTGTCCCTTTCTTGTTTCTATGGCATTTGGATAGCCAAAGCCTTCTAGTTTACTTCTTAATCTACTTATATTTACGGTTAGAGCATTATCGTTTATGTATTCTTCATTATTCCAAAGGATGGTCATTAGTTCATCTCTTGATACGATTCTATTTTGATTATTTAATAAGTGCTGAAAGATTAGCATTTCATTTTTGGTTAGTTCTAACTCTTTGTTACTACCAGATAAGGTACCTCGTGATGGTGATACTTCAAGGTCTTTATATTTTAGTACTTCGATACTATTATCTAATCTTTTAAAAATATTTTGTATTCTTAGTAATAGAATGGTTGGGCTATAGGGCTTTGTTATGTAATCATCTGCTCCATAAGAGATAGATAATATTTCATCGGTTTCATTTGCCCTTGAGGTTACCATTATTACGGGAATATTTGATTCTTTCCTTATTTCTTTAAGTAACTGCTCACCATTTTGATATGGTATATTTATATCTAAGAGAATTAAGTCTATATTACTTTTTAATATTTCTTCTTCAGCATTTGAGAAGTCTTTTAGTATTAATGCTTCATAGCCAGCATTTACTAGTAGTTCATATAATTCTTTAGATATTATGGTATCATCTTCAATTATCATTATCTTTTTCATATATTATATTTCCTTCTTTCTATAGTTCTATTATATCATTGTTTTAATGTGTTTTATATTACAAGTTTGTAAGGTATGAAAAAAAGACTTAGTACATCATTGTGATGTGGGTAAGTCTTTTAAAACTATTATTTTTTTATATTGTTTTATTAACCAATCTTGCTTTTGTATTCAGACAAAACATTTTCTCGTATTTTTTTCATTTTTTCTAATAAATCTTCAAACATTTTTATCCCACAGTTTCCATTATATCTTAAACTTTGATAATTATATTCTCTTCCTCTATTTTCTGGATATCTTAATGATTCATATAATTCTTTTGTTGTGGTAATGTTATTTTCTTTTCTATATTTATTTAATATTTCAATTTGACATTTATAAAAACCACGAAATTCTTTATATAGTTGTTTTTCATTTCCATATATCTGCTTCAGTTCATTTAACATATTAGACATCTCATGTCTTTCTTCTATATTCTTTCCATTTAATTTTAAAACTCCTTTTATAAATAGTTCTACACTTTGATAGCACAAAAACAATGCTGGTAAAAATAATTTAGCATCACTAAACGAACTGTTTGTTAACATTTCTTTTTCTGCATCATTTTCAGTCTTGCCAAAACCACATGTATAGTTACCGCTTGATATCATTTCTTCTAACAGAACCTTTGTTGAGCTATAATATTGTTCTGCCATTATAAAGTATCTCTTAGCTTGGTTCATAATCATTCTCCTTTATTGCATCTTTGTTCTGATCTTCTTATTTAATTAATTTAGTTTCTTTGAATTTTGAAGTCATCTATTTAACTACTTTTCTATAACTTTGCTGGTAAAGCGTATCATCTAAGCAATAAAAACGATTATCAAAGTGCTATATTAGTAATTTTTAATTTTTTATCTGATTCATTAAATTTGCCGCCAATAAATTTATTACTTTTTCTCGTGCCTATAGTTTTCATAGATTTACATATTTATTATATCATACCTTCAAAATGTTTAATTGCTTAATCAACAAATTTAGATAAATTTCTCTATACTAAAATAATATTAGTATATGGTTATTGTTTATATATAATAGATGCAATAGGAATATTTTTATTAGACCCTGTGTTAATAACAACACTAATAAGACTTACATAGTAAGGCTTATAGTGAACATAATAAAATATATATAATTATTTATTACTAACTATCTCATCCAATTTAATTCTTATAATACTTTCTTCTCTACTACCATTAGTAGTTAATCTTATTAATGGTATATTATATTTAGATAGAATATTATTCTTTAATATATCTCTTTCTTTTTGTTTATTATCTCCTTTATGATATTTATATCCATCTACTTCTACCGTTAATAATGGTACTTTACTTATTTTATTATATATCAAGAAATCTATATGAGTATTATGATGAGAAGCATATTTTCTTTCTTCTTCTGTTAATAATGTTTTATCTTTTATTAATATATTTATGGGATATCTAAAGGTAAATGTTAAATCTTTATAATCTTCTAATACTTTATTTAATAAGTGATACATAATATTTTCTGAATCATAGTCTGATATCTTTTTATGTTTTTTAAAATAATCTAATCTTTCTTTTTCATATTGTTTATATAATAAATCAAATACTGAATATATATTACTTTCTTCTACTTCCATATTTATATATTTGGTATAATCTATAAAATCTTTTATATTTTGATTCTTTATATTATTACCTGCTACAATGAATATTAATTCTTTCTTTGCTCTAGATATAGCTACATTTAAGATATTAGAGTCCGCTACAAAGTCTGATATTTCATCATCTACTGTTGATATTATTAT